>PEUI01000377.1:0-3380 GCA_002785585.1 Lysobacterales bacterium CG02_land_8_20_14_3_00_62_12 | reverse complement strand
GGCGGTGATGGCGGTCGCTGGCCGCGTCGATGGCGACTCGATCCAAATGACCAACCACCACTGGCAGATCAGCATCGCCAGCACCCGCTCCGAGCTTGCTCTGGAGGCGCTGGAAGTGATCAACGACTTCAAAGCGATGGCGCTGGCAGTGCCAATGATCGGCCCTCAGCAGATCGTGCCGGTGGGTCCGGTCGGCGTGCTGACCAGCCCGCTTGAGCGCGCCGCAACGTGGGCGGTGATTGGACCCGGCACCGGGCTCGGCGTGGCAGCTTTGCTGCGCCGCGATGGGCGCTATCAAGTCGTCGAGACCGAAGCGGGCCATAGCGGTTTTGCACCGTGCAATGGCGACGAGCTGGCCCTGCTCGGCCAATTGCAGAAGTCGTTTGGCCGCGTTTCCAACGAGCGCCTGATCAGCGGCGCCGGGCTGCGCCATATCTACCAGGCACTCTGCGCGCTCGCCGGTCGCGAGGCGGAAGTGTTGAGCCCCGAACAGATCAGCGCGCGGGCGGCGACCGGCACCGATCCGCAGTGCGTGCAGACGATGGAAACCTTTGCGGCGGTGTTCGGCGCGATTGCCGGCGACAGCGTGCTCAATTTTGGCGCCTGGGACGGCATTTATCTTTCTGGCGGCATGTTGCCGACCCTGTTGCCGTGGTTGCAGCGCGGCCGTTTCCGCGAACGCTTTGAAGACAAAGGCCGCTTTCGCAGCGCATTGCAAAACGTCCCGACCTTGGCCATCGTCCATCCGCAACCCGGTTTGTTGGGCGCTGCGGTGGCCGCTGCGGCGATCCACGATCAACGCCACGGCGACCGCTGATGGCCAATCGCCTGCCGCCACCCGCGCACAAACAACCGGTATTTCATGCCCACGCCAACGCGGCCGACTGGGCGACGGCGGCGGCGCAGGCGATCGCCAGCAGGCTGCAACAAGATCTCAACTTGGCGCCTGAGGTGCTGCTGTTGCTGTCCGGCGGCAGCACCCCAGCGCCGGTGTACCGGCAGTTGGCGGCGCAACCACTGGATTGGTCGCGGGTGGTGATTTCGCTGGTCGATGAGCGCTTGGTGGCGCCCGGAAGTGATGGCAACAACGCGGCATTATTGGTGCAAGCCGTGGTCGATACCCCGGCCGAAGCCGCACGGATCTGGCCGCTGGTGATCGCCGGAAGCTCCCTCGCCGCCTGCGTCAGCCAAGCCAATGCCCGGCTGACTGCAGCCGCCTTGCCGATCAGCACGGTGGTGTTCGGCATGGGCAGCGACACCCATACCGCGTCTTTGTTTCCGCGCGCACCGGGCCTGGCTGCGGCCTTCGAATCGCAACAAAGTTATGTCGCCATCGATGCCAGCGGCTGTGTCGGCGCTGGCCACTACCCGCTGCGGATTTCGCTGACACCATCGGCCTGGAGTCGTGCCAGCGCGCGGTTCTTGTTGATCACCGGCGCCGGCAAACGCCGGGTCTACCAGCGCGCGCTGGCCGAGCACGATGCCTTCGCGCATCCGGTGCGCAGCGCAATCTATGGCGGCAACAGCGCGCTTCACGTGCACTGGTGTCCGTGACCGTCAGGATGAACCCCCGTGCTTGCAGCATCCTCCGGGTGGATAAGCGCAGCGCATCCACCTGCCAGAAGACGGAAGACAGACGACAGACGACAGAAGTGGCTGGTGTAGGGTGGATAAGCGCAGCGCATCCACCTGCCAGAAGACGGAAGACGGAAGACGGAAGACAGACGACAGAAGTGGCTGGTGTAGGGTGGATAAGCGCAGCGCATCCACCATTCCTCACCGTGGCAAGGTGGATGCGCTGCGCTTATCCACCCTACTTGCAGACATGATCGCCACGCCGTCACTGCATCCACCAAGGCTTCTGGAGTGCTTCCCATGGAACCCCGCTTGCATCCCAAACTGATCGAAATCACCGAACGCATTGCGCTGCGCAGTCGCGTTTCGCGACTGGACTACCTCGCCCACATTGAAGCCGCGCGTCTACCGGGTCCGGCACGCGGTGCGCTCGGCTGCGGCAATCTCGCCCATGGTTTCGCCGCCTGCGCGAGCACCGACAAAACCGCCTTGAAGCATGGCACCACAGCCAACATCGGCATCGTCAGCGCCTACAACGACATGCTTTCGGCGCACCAACCTTACGCGCGCTATCCGGAGTTGATCCGCCAGCACGCGCGATCACTCGGCGCCAGTGCGCAGATGGCCGGCGGCGTGCCGGCGATGTGCGATGGCATCACCCAGGGTCGCGCCGGGATGGAGTTGTCGCTGTTCAGTCGCGACGTGATCGCCGAGGCGACCGCGGTGGCGCTCAGCCACGACATGTTCGACGCCGTGCTGTGCCTGGGCATCTGCGACAAAATCGTCCCCGGCATGTTGATCGGCGCCCTCGCCTTCGGGCATTTGCCGGTGCTGTTTGTGCCCTCCGGACCGATGCCATCGGGGATTGCCAATTCCGCCAAAGCCGCCGTCCGCGAACGCTATGCCGCGGGTCTTGCGACGCGCGAGCAACTGCTCGCCGCCGAAGCCGCCTCGTATCACGCGCCCGGCACTTGCACGTTTTATGGCACCGCCAATTCCAATCAGTGTCTGCTCGAAGCGATGGGACTGCAATTGCCGGGCTCGGCATTTGTCGCGCCGGACTCAGGCCTGCGCGACGCCCTCACCGCCGCCGCCGTCGAACGCGCGCTGGCGATCACTGCGCTCGGCGACGACTACCGACCGATCGGCCAGTTGATCGATGAACGCGCCATCGTCAATGCCATCGTCATTTTGCTCGCCACCGGCGGATCGACCAACCACACCATCCACTGGGTCGCGGTGGCGCGCGCCGCTGGCATCGTGATCGACTGGAACGATTTCGACGACCTGGCGCAGATCACCCCCCTGCTCGCCCGCATCTATCCCAATGGCGAGGCCGATGTGAATCAGTTCGAAGCCGCCGGTGGCTTGGCTTTCATCCTCCGAGAATTGATCGCGGGTGGGCACTTGCACGCCGACCTGATCGGCGTGGCAGCGGGTCGCCGCGGCCTGCACGCGTACACGCAAACGCCGCACTGGCGCGATCAGCAACTCAGCTATCAAGACGCGCCCGCGATCAGTGGTGATGACAACGTGCTGCGACCGCTGGCGCGCCCGTTCGCTGGCCAGGGTGGCTTGCGTTTGCTGACCGGCAATCTGGGCCGCGCCTTGATCAAAGTCTCCGCGCTCAAACCGGCACAACTGCGCATCGAGGCGCCGGCGGTGGTGCTGGAGGATCCGCGCGAGTTGGCGCGGCGGCATCGCGCCGGCGACTTGCCCAAGGATTTTGTCGCCGTGCTGCGGTTTCAGGGACCACGCGCCAATGGCATGCCCGAACAGCACAGCCTGACGCCGATTCTGGGCAT
>PEUI01000265.1:3901-4043 GCA_002785585.1 Lysobacterales bacterium CG02_land_8_20_14_3_00_62_12 | reverse complement strand
AGCGATTTGCCGAAACTCATTGAAACCTCTGGCAGCAGCGCCTTGTTTTTGATCCTCGATGAGATTACCGATCCGCACAATTTTGGCGCCTGCTTGCGTAGCGCGCTGGCCGCCAAGGTCACCGCGGTGATCGTACCCAAGG
>PEUI01000265.1:0-3858 GCA_002785585.1 Lysobacterales bacterium CG02_land_8_20_14_3_00_62_12 | reverse complement strand
TGGGGCTGCTGACCGGCTGCCGATCGTGCGGGTTGCCAATCTGGTGCGGGCGATGGAAACGCTGCGCGCAGCTGGGGTCTGGATCAGTGGTCTGGAAGGCGATGCCGAAGCGTCGTTCTACGCCCAGGATTACCGCGGCGCGGTGGCGATTGCGCTCGGATCAGAAGACGAGGGCATGCGCCGACTGACCCGCGAACACTGCGATTTTCTGGTGAAGATCCCGATGTCCGGCGCAATGGAGTCGCTGAATGTGTCGGTCGCCACCGGCATCGTGCTGTTTGAAGTGCTCCGCCAGCGCAGCGTGTGAGCGCAGCCTCTGGGCAAGCGAAACCAGTGCGGGAGCGCCGACAAGCGTCGCGATGCTTTGGCGAGACGCTTCGCAGAAAGTAGGGTGGATAAGCGCAGCGCATCCACCTGCCGCCGCCGTGATAGGTGGTGGATGCGCTGCGCTTATCCGTGCCCGCAGACCGAATGCGGTAGGACTTAAAAGCGAATCTTGCCGATCAGCATGTCCTTGAACAGCACCCAGTCAGCGGCCAGGCTGTAGAACGGATAGTGAAAGGTAGCGGGGCGATTTTTCTCAAACACAAAGTGCCCGACCCAGGCAAAGCCATAGCCCACCAGCGGCACCGCGGCCAGCCCGAGCGGCGGCAATTGGCCGAACCACACCGCCAACAAGATCGCCAGCACCAAGGCGCTGCCGACGAAATGCAGTCGCCGACAAGTGCGATTGGCGTGTTCGCTCAGGTAGTACGGATAGAAAGTGCGGAAGTTCTCGAATTGCGTGGGCATGACCGCACGGCTCCGAAGGGTGGATGCTGCTGATCCGTCATTCGCTGGCGATCAAGGTGGATGCGCTTGCGCTCATCCACCCTGGACTGCGTCGTTGGTCAGCTTGCGATGGTCGCTTACTGCGGCGGCAGGTCTTCCAAGCCATCGGCGAACATGCCGCTGGCATCGCTGTCGGTGGCGCTGTTGTCGAGCAGGTCCGGGTCGCCGCGATCCACCGGCAGAGCGATGCTCGCGGTGTTGCTGATGAAGGGCTCGGCGTCGGCGCGAATGCTCGTACTCACCGCGATCTGCACACTGGCGCCCACCGGCAAATCCACCGGCAGGTTGATGTCGCCGGTGCCGTTGAGCGCGCTACAGACACCGCCATTGCTGCTGGCACAGGTCCACGGCGCATTCGGCAGGAACAGGCCGGTGACCAGGTCGTCGTCGATGGCGTCCACCACCGTCGCTGCGGTTACCGGGTTCGGGCCATTGTTGAAGACGGTGATGGTGTACACCGTGGTCGAGCCACTCTGCACGCTGTTGACGCCATTGCTCTTGGTGATCGACAGATTGGCAGCGGCCAATACGTTGTGGCTGGCCGAAGTACCGGAAGCCGGGAAGTGATTGGTGTCGCCGCTGTAAGTGGCGCAATAGACATAGCTGCCGAGCGCCAGGGGCGCGGTAGTGACCGAAGCGGCGGCGCCGCTAATGACGCCGCTATCCACCGGCACCATGCCCGAGGTGCACTCGAAAAAGCCGACACTGCCTGACGGGATGCCGCCAATCAACGAAGCTGTGATCGTTGCCGGGCCGCCTTCCAGACTGGGTTCGGGGGACACGGTCACGGTCATGTTGACCGTCGCCTTGCTGATGGTGACTTGGGTGACCGGCGTGGTGAAGGGCAGGAAGTTGCCATCACCCGGGAATTGCGCGCTGATGTTGTGTACGCCCACCGCCAGGTTGTCGATATTGAGTTGCGCGCTGCCAGCGACAATCGGCAGGGTGGCGATGGTGCTGGTGCCATCCTTGAACAACATAGTGCCGCTGACCGGGCCGCTGGCCGGCGGCGCCACGCTGATGGTGGCGACAAAGCTCAAAGCATCACCGAATTGGGCATTGACCGAACTGCCGGGGTTGAGTGCGACGCTGGTGCTGCCGGGGGTGACCAGCACGGTGCGGATCGGCGAAGAACTCGCCAGATGCACGCCATCGCCCAGATAGCGCGCGGTGACGGCCAGATTGCCGGCGTTCGGGGCGACCGTAAGCTGCGCCTGGAGATTGCCATCCAGGGCAACGGTGCCGAGTGCGCTGGCACCACTGAAAAACGTCACCGAGCCTGTGGGTGCGGCGAAAATCCCGGCATGGCTGACCGCTGCGTTGAGGGTGATGCTCTGCCCGAAGCCGAGGCTTGTGCTGCTGACGCTGAGCGCGGTCAGCGTGGCATCGTCGCGCGAATAGACATAGGCCGAACCGGCGTCGGCACCGAACGCATTGGCATCGAACGGTGCACCGACGATGGCGTTGCCGGCGGACAAGGCCACTGAAGAACCAAGCAAATCGTTCAGCAAGGTGTCGCTGCCCAGGTATTTGTCGGTCTGCACCCAACTGCTGCCGGTGCGACGGAACAGGTAGGCGGAGCCGCCATCGACGGCGCCGGTCACGTCATCGTAATAGGCGCTGACGACGGCGAGATCGCCGGAAATTGCCACCGAGCGGCCGAAGTAGTCATCGGTTGCACCATCGCTGGCGGCTAAGGTGGTTGGCAGCGACCAGCTACCGGCAGATTCGGTGAACACCGTGGCACTGCCTTTGTTGCCACCCGCACCGACCCCAAGGAAGGGTTGTCCGACGATCACGGTATTGCTGCTGATGCTGACGCTGATGCCGAAGTTGTCGTCGGCATCGCCGTTGATCGGTAACAACTTGGACTGTTGTGCCCAGTTGCCATTGGCATCGCGGGCAAATACGTAAGCGGCACCGGCGTCGGTACCAAAGTTGGTGTCGGCGCGTTCGGCACCGATCACCAGGCGATCACCGGATATCGCCGCGCTGGCACCGAAGTAATCGCCGGTCGAAGCATCGCTGGCCAGCAGCCGCTGGGGCGTGCCCCAGACCCCCGCCGTGCGCTGAAATACGTAAGCGGCGCCGGTGTTGTTGTTGCCGCTGGTGTCATCCAACTGCGCGCCGACCACCAAGGTGTCGCCATCGATCGCCACCGAGCGGCCGAACTGGGCGTTGCCGGTGACCACGCTGGCAATCAGGCGCTGCTGCAATGTCCAGGTGACGCCACTGCGGGTGTAGACATAAACCGCGCCAGCATCGGCGCCAGCGGATTCATCGTCCAACGGTGCGCCCACCGCCAAAGTATTTTCAGAAATGGCGACCGCAAAACCAAACAAATCACTTTGTGTCGGTGTCGGTGCCACCAATTGCTGTTGTTCGGTCCAGTTGGCGCCGCTGCGCGTGTAAACGTAAACCGAGCCAGCATCATTGGCACTGCCCTCGTCGGCCAGAAAAGCGCCGACGGCGGCGGTATTGCCGGATACGGTGGTGGCGTTCCCCATGCGATCCGCAGCGGCGCCTTCGCCCGCCCCCGGCAGCAACTTGAATGACTGGTTGACATTGGCGGCCTGTGACCAGGCGCTGATGGTCAGCAGGGCGGCGGCTAAAATGTGGCTTGATCGGAATGGAGTCACTCGGTAATCCTTGAGGTTTCAGACCCTGCGGTCTGGCAGGAATAGCGGGTTTGGGGCACGTCGCCTTGAAACTCGGGTAACGCTGAAAGGTTCGTAGTCCAGGAACCAAAACGTCATCAGCAAGGGCGCCGCAAGATTGGTCGCGATTATACTGTTCGCTGCCGTACATTGTGCATTTTGCAGGTTCAGTTTTGGTTATTTCAGGTGCCGTTCATCTGCGCAATGCAGGCATCGGTCGGGGGTGAGCGTCGCGATGCCCAACCAAGCCGGAGGCGGAGCGCGGTTTGGGTGGTTGGCTGTGGAGTGAGGCGCGTTGGGGTGACCGGCCGTCGCCGTTAAAAACCGCTACGCTCACCGCCAACCTATTTCACCGCCAACCTATGCGCAC
>PEUI01000174.1 GCA_002785585.1 Lysobacterales bacterium CG02_land_8_20_14_3_00_62_12 | reverse complement strand
GTCGGCCGGTAACGGCAGGCGGTAAATGCCTTCCAGAAACTGCGCGCCAGGATTGGTGTAGTGCTGGACCACGCGGGCATGCGCGACCAACCCGGAGACCTCGATTTCGATCTCACTCCGGGTCGCCGGCAATAGCGACTCCGGCGCGTTGGCCGCATGCACCATCAGTCCCGCCGCCGGGGTTTCGTTGGGCGGTTTGGTCTCGTCCGCCGCCAACGCACCCGCCGCCATCACCACCACGGCACCCATCCACCATCGCATCCAGACCGGCAAGTGTTTCATCGCAATCCCCTCGCATCCGCCTTATGGCGTGGCGCTAATTGCAGTCGCTCGGGCGGCGCGAGATCGGCCCGATCACGGCGCGTTCGGTGATCGACGCTGTCGAATTGCGGGCAGCGGGTCTGTGGTCTGCGGTCTGCGGTCTGCTGTCCACTCATCATGCGATGCGTTACTATGCGGCATGATCCAGTCATTCAAGTGCTAGTACACGAAGGCGTTGTCTGAAGGGAAGGGAAGGGTAGGTTGGCTTCTATGGATATTGCCGCGCAGAGTGGAGGACGCGGAGTACGCTCACGATCCCGCTTCCGACCCGGTGGATGACGATGTAGTTCGGGTGCACCACCGCTTCACGGGTGCCGGCGACACGGCCTTTGCGGTAGAGGAACGGATGCTCTGTCAACGACTCGGCCGCTTTCACGATATCGGCGCGCAGCTCGGTGGCCGCATCCGGGTTGCGCTGCCAGACGTAGTCGAAAATATCGGCCAAATCATGCCGAGTAGCGGCGCTCCACTCAACCGCCAGCACGGGCCTTTCTTTTCGCCTCAATCAACGCGGCGACGTCCGCCATCGCTGCATCGTGTGGCAGGCTGGGCCGTGGATCGTCCACAGCTTCCTGCACCTTGGCGCGGAACCAGCGGTCGTAATTGGCCGCGTCTTCCTCGGTGTCGAACTCGGAAATCAGCGGGTCAAGTCGGGCGTTCATGGTCGCAGTCTACTCCTCGATTACGTCATCGTGCTGGCTCAATAGGGCTCGCCATTGGTCATCGGATGCGAGTGATCAAACAGGAGCTGATCACGCAAAATCCAGCGGATCGACATCCAGTGACCAGCGCACGCGCTTGCCTTCGTTGATCGCGTACAGGTGCTCGGTGAAGCGCGGCAAGATTTGCTGTAGTTGTTTGCGTTGCGGCATTTGCAGCAGCATCTGCCAGCGCGTTTGGCCGGCGCGACGCGGCACCGGACCGGGCATCGGGCCGAGTATTTGCAACGCTGGGTCGGCATCGAGACCGGTCCGCGCTGCCGCAAAAAATGCCCGCAACGGCGACTCGTCGCCGGCCTCGGCCGAGAGCAAAGCGAGCGCCGCAAAGGGTGGAAATGACAAGCTGCTGCGCAGCGCCAGCTCGGCTTCGGCAAAGGCGGCATAGCCGCCCTGCAACAACTGCGTAAACAGCGGGTGTTCGGGGTGGTGGGTCTGGATCAGCACGCGGCCAGCCTGGTGACTGCGGCCCGAGCGCCCCGCCACCTGCACGATCAACTGCGCCATCCGTTCACCACTGCGAAAGTCCTGACTGAACAAGCCCTGGTCGGCATCGACGATCAGCGCCAAAGTCAGTTTCGGCAGGTCGTGACCCTTGGCCAGGATCTGCGTGCCGACCAACAGACAGGACGCACCGGCGTAGGCCGGCGCCAGCAATTTCTCCATGCCCCCGCTGCCACCGGCACTATCACGATCCACCCGGATCACCGGCACCGCCGGAAACCGCTGACGGAGAAAATCTTCCAGGCGTTCGGTGCCAATGCCGAGCGCCGATGGGGTATCACCGCAAACCGGGCAAACTGCGGGCACCGGCCGTTCGCGGCCACAGTGATGACAAACCAGGCGGTGCTTGCGGCGATGCCAGGTGTAGGGGCGGTCGCAGCGATCACACTCGGCGTGCCAACCGCAGCTTCGGCATTGCAGCACCGGCGCAAAGCCGCGGCGGTTTTTGAACACCAGTACTTGTTCACCGCGCTCCAGATGTTCGCCAATCGCTTGCAGGGCTGGTGCCGACAAACCTTCGTCGAGCGTCGCCCGCCGCAGATCGAGCAACTGCACCGTCGGCGGTTTGGCAAAGCCCGCCCGCGCCGGTAGCGACAGCCGCTGATAACGGCCGAGCGCGACGTTGTGCAGCGATTCCAGCGCCGGCGTGGCCGAGCCCATCAGCACCGGAATCCGCAGACGCTGCGCGCGCACCAGCGCCAGATCGCGGGCGTGATAGCGAAAGCCTTCCTGCTGTTTGAACGAGGGATCGTGCTCTTCGTCCACCACCACCAGGCCAAGCGCGGCAAACGGCGCGAACACCGCCGAGCGCGTGCCGATGAGCACCAGTGGCGTGGCCGAGCGCACGCGCTGCCAGGTGCGTGAACGCTGCCCGGCCGACAGCGCCGAATGCAGCGCCAGTACCGGCGCCGGCAGGCGCTCGCGAAAACGATTGAGCAATTGCGGCGTCAGGCCGATCTCCGGTACCAGCACCAGCGCCTGTTGGCCACGCGCCAGCACGCTTTCGATCAACGCCAGATAGACCTCGGTTTTGCCGCTGCCGGTGACGCCTTCGAGCAAGAACGCCTGCTCGGTGCCGAGGGCGGCGCGCACGCTGGCAATGGCGGTTTGTTGCGCCGGATTCAGCGGCGGCGCCGCAATCAGCGCGGCCCGTGGGGCATCGTCGAGGGCAAAGCGCTCGACCAGGGCGAGCTGTTCCAGGCGCCGCAGCGCGCTGCGCGCGTTGGGCAGGCTGCTGACGATGTCGGCCCAGCGCTTGGCACCGGTTTGCAACAACGCGAACAGCGCCTGCGGTGCGCTGCCAGCACGCAATGCTGCCGCGGACTGGGGTTTGCCGCTCAGGCGCACGGCAAAGCCATCACCTGATCGACTGCTGCCGGTCGCTGAGCGCAACTGCTGCGGCAGCGCGGCGGCAAACACTTCGCCCAACGGATATTGCCAATAGCCTGCGGCCCAGACCAGGCTGGCGAACAACTCCGGTGCAAACCAACTGTGCGCGTCGAGCACTTCGGTGATTGCCCGCAACCGCGTCGGCGCCAGCGTCGAGCGGGCGGATCGGACGACCACACCCAGCAGTTGCCGATGCCCCAGTGGCACGCGCACGCGCACGCCGGGCGCCAGTTCGGCGCCGGTGGCCGCAGGCGCTGGCAGGTAGTCGTAGAGCCGGGGTAGTGGCAGTGGCAAAGCCACTTGGTAGACCTGGGTCATAGCGGGATGGAGCTTAGGCGTCGCGCAGAAATAACTTGCGCAGATTGCGCAGGACTTTCGTCCGCCTGCAAGGCGCACAAAGTGGAGCATAGTCGGACTATGTGACGCTTTGTGCAACGACGCAGGCGGGCGATAAGGACCAGCAAGATGGGTAAGTT
>PEUI01000062.1 GCA_002785585.1 Lysobacterales bacterium CG02_land_8_20_14_3_00_62_12 | reverse complement strand
TCGCAGGATATTGCCGATGCGCTTGTTGGCGGCCGCCAGACCGGCGGCCTCGGGCAAAACGCTGAAGGCGAGCACGGCGCGCAATCGCCGATCAAAATCCAGCAGGCTGGCCGGTTTCAGCACCGCCACGGCTTCGAACAGCTCGCCCTGAATGCCTTGCTCCAGGTAATAGCCGCGCAGGCGATCCAGAATAAAGTCATAGAGTTCGATGGCATCGGCATCCAGCGACCTGCCCCACGGCGGACAAAGTCGTGGCACCAGGACCGGCGCCACCGCGTGGCCTTTCTGCATCACCACCGCCGCGCGCTTGGCGTGGTCGATGGCTTCCTCGATCAGCGCCACCAGATCCAGCTCCAGCCCCGCTTCGATCACGGTGCGAGCCAGCCCCAGCGCGGTGCGTCGCAGCGAGAACGGATCTTTGCTGCCGCTCGGCTTTTGGCCGATGGCAAACAGTCCGGCCAGGGTGTCCAATTTTTCGGCGATGGCCAGTGCCTGCGCGACGCTGCCACTGGCGATGGCGTCGCCAGCAAAACGCGGTCGATAAAACTCATCAAGCGCGGCCGCCACCGCTGGTGGCTCGCCTTGGGCGCTGGCATAAGTGCGGCCCATGACGCCTTGCAATTCGGGAAACTCGCCGACCATGCGCGTCAGCAGATCGCATTTCGACAGGCTGACGGCGCGCTCAACCAACGGAATCTCGATGTTGCTGCCGGCATCCTGCAGGCGTCGAGCGACCACTTGCGCGAGCAGGCTGACGCGGCCGACCTTGTCCCAGACCGAACCCAGTTTGGCCTGGTAGGTGACTTGCTCCAGCGCCGCTTGGTGCGCCGCCAGCGGCGTCTTCAGGTCGGCATCAAAGAAAAATTGGGCGTCAGCGAAACGCGGCCGGATCACGCGCTCGTAGCCTTGACGAATTTGTGCCGGATCGCGCGAGGCGATATTGGCGATGCCGACAAAATGCTCGGTCAGACGACCTTCGGCGTCGAACACCGGAAAAAACTTCTGGTTCGACTCCATCGTCGTAATCAGCGCTTCCTGCGGCACCCGCAAAAAATCGCGGTCGAACGTGCAGGCAATCGCCACCGGCCATTCGACCAGGTTATTGACCTCGGCCAACAACGCCGGATCAAGCCGCGCGCCGCCGCCATTGGCCAGTGCCAGCGCCGCCACTTCGGTGCGGATGCGCGCCATCCGTTCGACCGGATCGACCAGCACCTGCGCCGCGCGCAGCGCATCGACATAGCACTCCGGATTGGCGATCCGCACCGGTTCCGGGTGATGAAAGCGATGGCCGCGACTGAACCGATCCGACGACAAACCGAGCACGCTGCCCGGTACCACTTGGTCACCGAGCAAGATGACCAACCAATGCGCCGGCCGCACGAACAGATAGTCCAGATCGGACCAGTGCATCGGTCGTGGAATCGGCAGCGCCTGCAAAGCCTCGCGGATGATCGTCGGCAGCAAGTCCGCCGTGCTTTGTCCCGGCGTCACCGAACGAAACACGAAGCAACTGCCCTTGTCGGTTTCAAGCCGCTGCAAATCGGCGACCGCCACGCCATTGGACGCGGCGAAACCAAGCAACGCCTTGGTCGGCTGTCCAGCGCCATCGAGCGCGGCCGCCAGTGCCGGGCCGCGTCGCTCCTGCTTTTGTTCGGGCTGCAGCAACGCCAGCGCATCCATGCGCACGGCCAACCGACGTGGCGATTGCAAGGCGTGGGCACTGGCTTCGTCAAAGGCAATGCCACGCTGCTTGAGGCCGGCGACCACCCCCGCGCAAAAGGCAGCGCTGAGCTCATCCAGTGCTTTGGGCGGCAACTCTTCGGTGCCAAGTTCGATCAACAGGTTTGCGGTGTCACTCATCGGCCAGGCATCCAGAACTTGGGTGAATAAATCAGCAAATTTTTTTGTAGGGTGGATAAGCGCAGCGCATCCACCTATTTCTGTCTTCTGGTAGGTGGATGCGCTGCGCTTATCCACCCTACTTCCTGTATCGAAATCGGTGGATGCGCTGCGCTTATCCACCCTACTTTCGAGATCGAAAACAAATTGCCAGAGCGTTCACGATGCCAGCGGCTGGCCAGCCAGAAAACGTCAAGCGGCTTCCTTGGCCAAATGCTTCAACCCCGGAAAACCCAGCTTCTCGCGTTGCGCGTAGTAGCACTCTGCCACTGCCTTGGCGATCGTGCGGACGCGCAAAATGTAACGCTGACGCTCGGTCACGCTGATGGCGCGGCGGGCATCGAGCAAATTGAAACTGTGGCTGGCCTTGCACACTTGTTCGTAGGCCGGCAGCGGCAGACCCAAGCCCACCAGCTTTTGCGCTTCGCCCTCGCAGGTATCGAACCAGGCGAACAGCGCCGGGATATTGGCGTGCTCGAAGTTGTAAGTGCTCTGCTCGACTTCGTTCTGGTGAAACACATCGCCGTAAGTGACCGTACCCTGCGGTCCCTCGGTCCAGACCAGGTCATAAACGTTATCGACGTTTTGCAGATACATCGCCAAGCGTTCCAGGCCGTAGGTAATCTCGCCGGTCACCGGCTGGCAAGCCAGGCCGCCGGCCTGCTGGAAATAGGTGAACTGGGTGACCTCCATGCCGTTCAACCAGACCTCCCAACCCAGGCCCCAGGCGCCCAGGGTTGGCGACTCCCAGTTGTCTTCGACAAAGCGCAAATCGTGCACCAGCGGATCGATGCCGAGCGCCTTCAGCGAGCCAATGTACAGATCGAGGATGTCCAGCGGATTGGGCTTCAACACCACTTGATACTGGTAATAGTGCTGCAAGCGATTGGGATTGTCGCCATAACGGCCATCGGTAGGCCGCCGCGACGGCTGCACATAGGCCGCCCGCCACGGCTCCGGGCCGAGCGCCCGCAAGAAAGTGGCCGGATGAAAAGTACCCGCGCCGACCTCGGTATCCAAAGGCTGCATCAACACGCAACCTTGATCCGCCCAATACTGATTGAGCGTGGTGATCAGCTTCTGAAACGTCATCTTGGTCATTCAATCACACCGGCGTGGGCGAAAAGCGCCGTAGTATAGCGGTCGGCCCGTAGCCGTTGCGCTGTGAGGGCCGTTGCGCGAGCCTAAGCTGTATCGTCGAGGTAATCATGAAATCTACTGAGCCGCTGGCCGCCACTCCGATCCGTGCGGATTTTTCATCGCATGGATTTTCTACCGGCAAGCGCCTGGAACTCGACGAGGTACTGGCCGAGTTGCTGGCCGACGGCTTGATCGCCGAGGCCGATGCCAAGCGCACCAAAGTCAACAAGACCACCGCACGCAACGATGTGCATCCGATGGTATTGATTGCCAACGCCAAGTTTCAGGACCACCGTGATCCGGCGCGCCAACTGAATCTGGAAGCGCTGATGGAGTGGTTGGCGGCACGCGCCGGTCTGCAATATTTGAAGATCGACCCAACCCGGATCGATGTCGCCAAGGTCGGCCAGATCATCGCGCCGAGTTACGCCGCGCGTTACCGCATTCTGCCGGTGGAA
>PEUI01000370.1:281-3691 GCA_002785585.1 Lysobacterales bacterium CG02_land_8_20_14_3_00_62_12 | reverse complement strand
CCGAGATCGATCTGGAACACCATGTGCGGCTTTCGGCGCTGCCGAAACCCGGCGGCGAGCGCGAGCTCGGCCAGTTGATTGCGCGGCTGCATAGCCAACCGTTGGACTTGAGTCGGCCGCCGTGGGAGTGCGAGTTCATCGAAGGCTTGGAAGGCCACCGATTTGCGCTGTACATCAAGATGCATCACTCGTTGATGGACGGCGTCAGCGGCATGAAATTGTTGGTGCGTTCGATGTCCACGGATCGCGAAGCCAGCCGCAAATTGCCGCCGTTCTTTGCGGTCGGATTCCCGGCGCGCCTGCGCCTGCGCCGCGAGGCGGCGGCAGCAACCGCTACCCAAGTGGTGCGGCAAATGCTCGATTCGCTCAAGGATCAGGTCAGCACGGTGCCCGATATCGTGCGCGCCTTCGGTGCCATGTTCGGCTCGGCTAGGCACGCCCGCGGCGCGCTGGCGGTGCCGTTCGATACGCCGCGTTCGATCATCAACGGGCGCGTGCGGCAGCCGCGGCGATTTGCCACGCAACAATTCGCCATCGCCCGGCTGAAAGCGCTCGCCGATGCCACCAACGCCACCCTCAACGATGTCGTGCTAGCGCTCTGCGGCGCTGCGCTCAGGCGGTTTCTGGAGGAACTCTCTGCCTTGCCGGCGCAGTCGCTTACCGCCGGCATTCCGGTGTCGGTGCGGCCCAAGGACGACGAAGGCGCGGGCAACGCCATCACGTTTATCATCGGCACCCTGGGCACCGATATCGAAGACCCGTTGCAACGTCTCGAAGCCATCCGCAATTCCACGCGTCTGGCCAAAGCGCACGTGCTCGCGCTGCCACGCAAGGCGATGATGCAATACACCATGGTATTGATGGCACCGTACATGCTGTCGCTGCTAACCGGTCTGGGTGGCCGTACCCGGCCGATGTTCAACGTCACCATCTCCAATGTGCCGGGACCGGAACGACCCCTGTATTTTCGCGGCGCGCGACTGGAAGCCGCGTTTCCGGTATCGCTGGTGTCGCACGGGCAAGCCCTCAACATCACCTGCCAGAGTTACGCCGGCACGCTGGCGTTCGGCTTCACCGGTTGTCGCGATACCTTGCCGCACATGCAGCGCATCGCCACCTACACCGGCGAGGCGCTCACCGAACTGGAAGCAGCACTGGCACCCAAGCCGGTGACCAAACGCCGAGCCAGCGCCGCCCGTCAGCCGAAACCCGCACCGACCCAACCGAAACCGCGTCGGGCCAAGTCGCCGAAGTAGCGCGGCAACCATGAGCGACTCCTACGATCTGGTTATTGTCGGTGGCGGCATCCACGGCTGCGGCATCGCGCAAGCGGCAGCGGCTGCCGGTTACCGGGTGTGCTTGTTGGAACAGACCGCGCTGGCGCATGGCACTTCCAGTCGCTCCAGCAAACTGGTCCACGGCGGCCTGCGCTATCTCGAAAGCGGTCAACTTCGATTGGTTTGGGAGAGTCTGCACGAGCGTCGCCTGCTGCTGGCGATCGCGCCGGAGCTGGTGCGCATGCAGCCGTTTCACATTCCGATCTATGCCAGCACCCGGCGCCGCCCTTGGCAGATTCGCGCGGGTTTGAGTCTCTACGCGCTGCTCGCTGCTGGGGCTGGCGGCACCCGTTTTTCCACCCTGGCACGCGCCCAGTGGAGCGATCTCGATGGCCTTCGCACCGATGCTTTGCAGGCGGTGTTCCGCTATCACGACGCGCAAACCGACGACGCCGCATTGACCCGGGCGGTGATGCGCTCGGCACAATCCTTGGGTGCCGAATTGCTCATGCCGGCGCAGTTTCTGCGTGCCGAAATCAGCAACGATGGCGGCGTCGTGCACTGCCTGAGCGGTGGCCGCGAGCAAAGCCTCCACGCCAAGGTACTGGTCAATGCCGGTGGTCCCTGGGCCGCTGCCTTGATTGATTCGATTCGACCGCACCCACCGGCCCCGGCGGTCGAGCTGATTCGCGGCAGCCACATCCTGTTGCCGGGGACACTCGCTCAAGGCATCTACTATCTGGAAGCACCGCAAGACGGTCGCGCGGTATTTGCCATGCCCCACGGTGACGGCACGCTGATCGGCACCACCGAAGCAAGTTTCCGCGACGCCCCCGAGCAGGTCGTCGCCACCGCAGAGGATCGCGCGTATTTGCTGGGGGTCGCCCGGCATTATTTTTCACGCTGGCAAGCAGCGACTGAAATCGGATCGTTCGCCGGTTTGCGGGTGTTGCCGGCCGGCACCGATCGCGCTTTCGGCCGCTCACGCGAAACCATGCTGATCGCCGACCGCGCCGAACGACCACGCGTGATCAGCGTACTCGGCGGCAAACTCACCACCTATCGCGCCACCGCAGCCAAAGTGATCGCGCGCATCGCGTCCAGCCTGCCGAGCCGCCACCGTCGCGGCGATACCCGCCATTTGCCCCTCCACCCCGATTGAAGCAAGCCGATGGAGAATCGATGCCGATGGGTCGAGGCCGATGGATCGACGCGAATGGCCAACGCGCGGTGATCCCTGGCGCTGGCTCAAGGCTTGGCGTTTGCCAGCAGATGCTGCAACAAAATCGGCGTCAGCACCGGCAACAAATCCGGTGCCAGGTCGTGCCCCATGCCCGCAATCACCTGTAATTTGGCAGCGCCGATGGTCCGCGCTGTGTCTCGGCCGTGCGCCAACGGCAAAAGCGGATCGTCGGCACCATGCAGCACCAAAGTCGGCACCGCGATGCGCGCCACCAGTGCGCTGCGATCATCGGCGGCGGCCACCGCCAGCAATTGCCGTGCCGTGCCCGCTGGGCAATAGTTGCGTTGCAGACTGATCCGCAGACGCTCGCGCAACAATTCCGGCGGCGTCGGGAAACCCGGACTGCCGATCGCCAAATACAGCCGCTGGTAATGGCGTACCAACTGCTCCAGCGGAGCCTGCCGCGGTGGTCGAGCAATCAACAACTGACGCACTTTCCAGCTCGCCTGCGGCAAGCAGCGTTTGCCGGTGGTGGACATGATCGAGGCCAGACTCAAACAGCGCTGCGGGTAACGCGCCGCCAGATTCTGCGCGATCATGCCGCCCATCGACACGCCGACAATGTGCGCCGCTGGCAGGTGCAGCGCATCGAGCACCCCCACACTATCGTCGACCATCGCGTCGAGCGAATACGGCGCGCGCACTGGTCGGTGCAGCATAAACCGCAGGACGTTCAAGCCCAGCTGCAAGCTGGCACCGGTCTCGATCTTGCTGGACAGGCCAATGTCCCGATTGTCAAAGCGCAGCACGTAGAAACCGGCCTGGACCAGATCGCTGCATAGTGGCTCGGGCCAGGCAATCAACTGCATGCCCAGGCCCATGATCAGCAACACCGCCGGATGCTCCGGGTTGCCCAAAGTCTCCACTTCGATTTGCAGACCATTGACGGC
>PEUI01000370.1:0-179 GCA_002785585.1 Lysobacterales bacterium CG02_land_8_20_14_3_00_62_12 | reverse complement strand
TGGGCTTAAGCGCAGCGATGCCCAACAAAGCCGGAGGCGGAGCGCGATTAGCGTGAAAGGCATAGGTTGGGGTGAGCGCAGCGATGCCCAACCAAGCTGGGGGCGGAGCGCGATTAGCGTGAAAGGCATAGGTTGGGCTTAAGCGCAGCGATGCCCAACCAAGCCGGAGGCGGAGCGCG
>PEUI01000194.1:3704-4584 GCA_002785585.1 Lysobacterales bacterium CG02_land_8_20_14_3_00_62_12 | reverse complement strand
GCGCACAAAGTGGAGCATAGTCGGACTATGTGACGCTTTGTGCAACGACGCAGGCGGGCGATAAGGACCAGCAAGATGGGCAAGTTATTTTTGCGCGACGCCTAAGTGCCACGGCCAGTGCTCCGGCGGCGGCAGGGCAGGGCGCAAGCAAGTTGCCGAGCAACACTGCGGGCAACGCGGTGCCAAGTTGCCAGCACGCTCCGGGCACCCGTGGGTATGGCGAGCAAACTCGCGGATCGGTCGCGGATTGGTCGCGGATTGGTCTTGGCCACCGATCAGATTCCACGGTAGGCTTGTCGGCCACGGCTGGGTGGTGATCGTTGTCGGCGGCTCGGCACTTTTATGAGCTTGGTTGGGTAGCTTGGGGAGGATCCACAAATGGCACGACATAGCGTTACCGAAGTGACCCATCAGGGTTTTGGCAAGCGACTGACCAATTCAATCACCGGCGCCATTTTGGGTGGTTGCCTGTTCATCGCGGCATTTCCTTTGCTGTGGTGGAACGAGGGGCGCGCGATCAGTGAATATCGCGCCCTCAGTGAAGGTGCCGACGCCGTGGTCAACGTCGCCAACGACCGCATTGCGGCCGCCAACGAAGGCAAGCTGGTGCATGTTTCCGGGCGCGTGGAAGCCACGCCGTTGATCGCGGATGCCGGCATCGGCGTCAGCGTCGATGGCCTTGCGCTGCGCCGTATCGTTGAAATGTATCAGTGGCAGGAATCGCGCGAGACCCATGAAAAAAAGACGCTGGGCGGCGGCAGCGATACGGTGACCGAATACAAATATCAAACCGACTGGGATGACGATCCGATCAACTCGGCGGATTTTCACGATGCTTCCAACTACCAAAATCCGAGTGATTGGCCGCTCAAGTCGGATG
>PEUI01000194.1:3141-3681 GCA_002785585.1 Lysobacterales bacterium CG02_land_8_20_14_3_00_62_12 | reverse complement strand
CTCGGCGCGTTCACGCTGACCGATTCGGTGCGGGCAGAAATCAGTGATTGGCGGGTGCTTGAACCGAAGCTCGCCGCCAGTTATCCGCAGACCTACGGGTCGTTTCGACAGATCGCCAGTGGCGCGCTGTATCAAGGCGACCACCCGGCGCAACCCAAAGTCGGCGACTTGCGCATTCGCTATGAGTATCAACCGGAAGCCATTTTCAGCGTGGTGGCGCGCCAAACTGGCCAACAACTGGATGTCTACACCAGCAGCAACGGGCGCAGCGTCCTGTTGGTGAGTTCCGGCGAAGTGGCGGCGGCCAAGATGTTTCAAGGCGCGCAGCAGCGTAACAGCGTGATCACCTGGCTACTGCGTCTGGCTGGATCGCTCGGCATGTGGCTGGGGCTGTCGATGGTGTTCGCGCCGATCAGCCGGGTGCTGGATATTTTGCCGATGCTCGGCACCATCGGCAGTTGGGGTATCGCGCTGGTGACCGGCCTGGTATCGCTGCTGTTGTCGGTGCTCACCATCGGCATCAGTTGGGTGTTTTACCGG
>PEUI01000194.1:0-3130 GCA_002785585.1 Lysobacterales bacterium CG02_land_8_20_14_3_00_62_12 | reverse complement strand
CCGCCACCACCGCCAGCAGGCGCCGGTACTTGAGCCGACCGGCTCACCACAACGCAACCTTCGACTGCCGTTGAGGGAGCGTCGATCAGCGTCGCGATATCGCTTCGACAGCGATATCGTGACGCTGATCGACGCTCCCACAAAAGCGACGCCCCCACAAAATAATTGTTGCCGACGCGGTCTACCGCCGCCATCGGCACCGGTTCGCGCTTGCGGCGCGCCCAGGTGCCGGGTGCGCTTTGACTTGCCTAGGTCGAGCCCCGACAATGGGCGGCTGTCTCACCCCTCAAGCGGAGCCGCCATGCAATACATCTACACCATGAACGGCGTCAGCAAGACGGTGCCGCCCAAGCGCGCGATCATCAAGGATATTTCGCTGTCGTTTTTTCCCGGCGCCAAGATCGGCCTGCTCGGGGTGAATGGTTCCGGCAAATCCACCGTGTTGCGGATCATGGCCGGGGTCGATACCGAGTACAGCGGCGAGGCGCGCGCGGAGCCTGGCATCAAGATCGGCTATCTGGCGCAGGAGCCCGATTTGCATCCAGAAAACACCGTGCGCCAGGAAGTGGAACTGGGTCTGGCCGAAGTCATGCAGGCGCGTGCTCGCCTGGATGAGGTGTATGCGGCTTATGCCGAAGCCGATGCGGATTTCGATGCGCTCGCCGCCGAGCAGGCGAAACTCGAAGCGATCCTCGCCGCCGCCGATGGCCACAACCTCGATCACCAATTCGATATCGCCGCCGATGCGCTGCGGCTGCCGCCTTGGGAGGCGATCATCGGCACGCTTTCCGGTGGCGAAAAACGTCGGGTGGCGTTGTGCAAATTGCTGTTGTCGAAACCGGACATGCTGCTGCTCGACGAACCCACCAACCATTTGGATGCCGAGTCGGTCACCTGGCTGGAGCAGTTTCTGGCGCGGTTCCCGGGCACCGTGGTCGCGGTCACCCATGACCGCTATTTTCTCGATAACGCCGCCGAGTGGATTCTGGAGCTCGACCGTGGTCGTGGCATTCCGTGGAAGGGCAACTATTCGTCCTGGCTGGAGCAGAAAGACGCCCGCCTGCAGCAGGAAGAATCCGGCGAGAAAGCGCGCAAGAAGGCGATTCAACACGAACTCGAATGGGTGCGCCAGAACGCCAAGGGCCGCCAGTCCAAGAGCAAGTCGCGGCTGCAACGGTTCGAAGAAATGAACTCGGTGGAATACCAGAAGCGCAACGAAACCAACGAAATCTACATCCCGATCGGCGAACGACTCGGCGACAACGTGATCGAGTTCAAGAAAGTCAGCAAGGCGTTCGGTGATCGCTTGCTGATGGATGAGCTGTCGTTCAAATTGCCGCCCGGCGCCATCGTTGGCATCGTCGGCCCGAATGGTGCTGGCAAGTCCACACTGTTCAAGATGATCATCGGCATCGAGAAGCCCGACGCCGGCGAGATTCTGGTCGGCCAGAGCGTCAAGCTGGCCTACGTCGATCAGAGCCGTGACGCGCTCAACGGCGACAACAACGTCTGGCAAGAAGTCTCCGGTGGCCGCGACATGATCGTCGTCGGCAAATACGAGACGCCGTCACGCGGTTACATTGGCCGCTTCAACTTCAAGGGTGCCGACCAACAAAAACTGGTCGGCCAACTCTCCGGCGGCGAGCGCGGGCGGCTGCATCTGGCCAAAACCCTGATGACCGGCGGCAACGTGCTGCTGCTCGATGAGCCATCCAACGATCTCGATGTCGAAACCCTGCGTGCGCTCGAAGAATCGCTGCTCGAGTTTCCCGGCTGTGGCGTGGTGATTTCGCATGATCGCTGGTTCCTGGACCGGGTGTGCACGCATATTCTGGCTTTCGAAGGCGATTCGCACGTCGAGTATTTCCAGGGCAATTACAAGGAATACGAGGCCGACCGGCACCGTCGTCTGGGGTCCGATGCCGACCAACCGCACCGGTTGCGCTTCAAAGCCCTCAAGCTCTGAACCGATTCCACTGCTGGCCAGTCGCTGGGGTCGGCGGCGTGCCGATGCGGCGACCCGCACTGCGCCCAATGCGTGGCGTTGGCGGCAGACGCGGCGGCTTTGCGGTACCTTGCGATCCAGTGCAAAGTTTTTTTGCGCTGCTCAGCGCGCCGCACGGCCCAAAGGCATTTGAGATGCAGACCATCGAGCTGGATATCGAAACCGAACGCGCCGCGCACAATTTTGTCGCCAGGCTGACGCCGCATTTCGATCTGGCCGCTGCGGTCGTTTTTGGTAGTCGCGCCCGGCGCTGCCATCGTCCCGACAGCGACGCTGATGTTGCTGTGGTCCTGCGCGGTCCACGTGGGTGCTTCCTTGACACCAAACTGGCGATGGCCGACATCGCTTACGACGTGCTGCTGGAAACTGGGGTGCTGATCCAGCCCCTGCCGGTGTGGGAGGGCGAATGGGATCACCCCGAGCGCCACAGCAATCCGGGTCTGCTGCAAAATATTCACCGCGAAGGCGTGCGTCTTTGAATTCGGTCGATCTGATGGAAAAGGCTACGCGAGCGGTCGCCTCCGCCAGGTTGCTGCTGGCTGCAGGCGATGTCGATGGCGCCTGCAATCGCGCCTATTACGGCATGTTTGACGCAGGCAGGGCGGCGCTGATGTGGGCACATGCACCGGTTGATGCCTCTATTGCGAAGACCCATAGCGGCCTGATCTCGGCGTTTGGCCTGCATCTGGTCAAGACCGGGAAGGTCCCGATCGAGTTGGGAAAGTCACTCAATCGGGCGGCGGAAATCCGTTTGATTGCCGACTATTCGGGCGATGAAGTATCGCTCGATCATGCCCGATGGCTGGTCGAGCAAGCCGAGAGTTTTGTGCACGCGATGCGGCAGACGCTGGCGTCCGCAACGGCCGCACCAGCACCGCGTCTCTAGTTGCTTCCGTCCGCCGGGGTTTGATCCACCGACCTTGAATTGTGCGCAGACAGACGCATAGTTGTGGGCATCTCGCGGCGGTTGCCGCCAAGCCCCTGGGTGCTGACATGCGCATGGAAAAACTGACCTCGCGTTTCCAAACCGCGCTCGCCGATGCGCAATCGTTGGCGGTCGGTCGCGATCACAATTTGCTGGAAGTGGTGCATGTACTGGCGGCGTTGATCGACCAGAGCGGTGGT
>PEUI01000394.1:4218-4465 GCA_002785585.1 Lysobacterales bacterium CG02_land_8_20_14_3_00_62_12 | reverse complement strand
GCGCTTGATCCGACCTACCTCCTGGTCGGCGCAAGCCGATGGGTGTAGGTCGGCTCAAGCCGCGCAGCGGCGGAGCCGACAAGCTTGGGGCGGCGGCCATGTTCAGCGCTGCGGCAGTCTTCAACATTGTCGGATCCGCGCCTGCGGCGCTTGATCCGACCTACCTGCTACGATATTTTCATGGACTACCGCCGCTATCACCAACGAGGAGCCATGGTTTTCATCACCCTGGTTACCCATCGGCGGG
>PEUI01000394.1:3561-4211 GCA_002785585.1 Lysobacterales bacterium CG02_land_8_20_14_3_00_62_12 | reverse complement strand
ACTGTTACAACCGCTAGTGAACGCAGCCTTGCGCCAAGGCGTGGCACACGTCGCCCGTGCGCATCCGATGCAAACTGTTGCCTACGTTGTGCTGCCAGATCATTGTCACTTGCTCTGGCAACTGCCTGAGACAGACGGTGATTTCTCGGTCAGGGTGCGCTTGGTTAAACATTTCATGACGCGGCAACCTGATTTGCCGCATCCGATATGGCAACAACGTTTCTGGGATCACTTGATTCGGGATGAGGAAGATTTTCATCGGCACCTGGATTACATCCATTTCAACCCGGTCAAGCACGGTCACTGCCGGGCAGCGGTAGATTGGCGCCAGAGTTCTTTCCGCACGTTTCTGGAGGAAAGTTGGTACGCGCCGGATTGGGGTGTAGCGGCCGATGCCGATCCTTCCCAGTTCGGCGAATGATCGATGCAGTTTTGGCGGATAACCAGCTTGTGGCGGCGGCCAGGTTCAGCGCTGCGGCAGTCTTCAACATTGTCGGATCCGCGCCTGCGGCGCTTGATCCGACCTACCTCCTTCAGGAAGTAGGTCGGCTCAAGCCGCGCAGCGGCGGAGCCGACAAGCTTGGAGTGTCGGCGATGTTCAGCGCTGCGGCAGTCTTCAACATTGTCGGATCCGCGCCTGCGGCGCTTGA
>PEUI01000394.1:0-3522 GCA_002785585.1 Lysobacterales bacterium CG02_land_8_20_14_3_00_62_12 | reverse complement strand
CCTGCTTCAACATTGTCGGATGACCAGCTCCGCTGTTGAAGAGCGCTTTCGCGCCTGCGGCGCTTGATCCGACCTACCTCCGAGGTCAGGGCGGCAAAGCCGCGCAGTTCAGCGAAAATCCCGCGATTGCGGGTTCAGACCATCGAGCAGATCACTCCAATCGAGCAGGCGCTGTGCGATCAGGTGGCTGACGCCATCGGCGTGTTGCAATTCGCCTTCCACCGCGAGCAATCGCGATTCCCGCAGGACCCGCCGCTGACGATCATGGACGTTGGCCCAGACGATGACATTGAGCCAGCCGGTTTCGTCTTCCAGCGTCAGAAAGGTCACCCCGGCAGCCGTGCCCGGCCGCTGGCGCATGGTGACCAGACCGGCGGCGCGGACGCGGCAGCCGTTTGGGCGACGCAGCAATTGCGCATGCGCGAGCGCACGCCGGGCCTTGATCTGCGGGCGCAGCAACTGCATCGGATGGACACCGAGGGTGTAACCGAGGGCGGCGTAGTCGTGCCGTAAATCGCTGCCCGCATCCGGGATCGGCAGTTCCGCCTGCGGTTCGTGAATGCGGGCACCGGCCAACACCGCCGGCATGCGGGTGACGCCGTGCACCTGCCAGCGCGCCTGATGACGATCACCGGCCAAAGTTTTCAGCGCCCCGGCCTCGGCCAGCCGTGCCAGATCGAAAGCGTCCAGCCCGGCGCGCTCGGCCAGATCCTGCACCTGGGTAAACGCGCGCTCGGCACGCGCTTGGCCAATGCGCAACGCAGCAGCTTCGCGCATGCCCTTGATCTCACGCAGACCAAGCTGGATCGCCGGCTGGCCGCTGGCGGCGGCCACGGTTGCCGTGGCCGGACCCAGCCGCGACTCCCAATCGCTGGCCATCACGTCGGGCGCCAACACCGCCACACCATGACGGCGCAGGTCCTGCAAAATCTGCCCGGGCGCATAAAATCCCATCGGTTGCGAATTCAGCAGGGCGCAGGCGAACGCGGCCGGTTCGTGGCACTTCAACCAACTCGACGCATACGCTAGCAAGGCAAAACTGGCGGCGTGCGATTCCGGAAATCCATAGCTGCCAAAACCTTTGATCTGCTCGAACACCTGCTCGGCAAAAGCGGCGCTGTAGCCGCGCGCCTGCATGCCGCTGAGGATGCGGTCGTGGAACGGTTCGAGTCCGCCGTGGCGCTTCCAGGCGGCCATCGAACGGCGCAGATGATCGGCCTCGCCCGGGGTAAAACCGGCGCCGACGATGGCGATCTGCATTACCTGTTCCTGAAAAATGGGAATGCCGAGTGTGCGTTCGAGCACCCGGCGCAGGTCGGCGCTCGGATATTCGACCGGCTCCTGTTGCTGACGTCGGCGCAGGTACGGATGCACCATCTTGCCCTGGATCGGTCCCGGCCGAACGATGGCGACTTCGATCACCAGGTCGTAAAACGTGCGCGGCTTGAGGCGCGGCAACATCGCCATTTGCGCACGCGATTCGATCTGGAACACGCCGACGGTATCGGCGGCCTGGATCATCTGGTAAGTGGCCGGGTCCTCCGCTGGCAGCGTCGCCAGGGTCCAGCGCTGGCCCCGATAGGCGGCGATCAGATCGAAGCAGCGGCGCAGGCAACTGAGCATGCCGAGCGCCAACAGATCGACCTTGAGCAGACCGAGCGCGTCGAGATCATCTTTGTCCCACTGGATGATGGTGCGCTCCGGCATCGCCGCGTTTTCCACCGGCACCAAAGACGCCAGCGCGTGTTCGGAGATGACAAAACCGCCGACGTGCTGCGATAGATGACGCGGACAGCCAATCAGTTCGCGCGCCAGCACCAGCAGCCGCCGGATCGTTGCCACGGTGGGGTCGAAGCCGCGTTCGCGCAGACGTGCGTCGATGTCCTGCAAACCATCCCAGCCGCTCAGCGAGCGCGCGATGCTGTCGGCCTGATCCAGCGACAGGCCGAGCGCGCGGCCGACATCGCGCAACGCCGATTTGGCGCGATAGCAGATCACCGTGGCGGTGAGGGCGGCGCGCTCACGGCCATATTTGGCATAGACATATTGGATGACTTGTTCGCGCCGTTCGTGTTCGAAATCGACATCGATATCGGGCGGTTCGTTGCGCTCGCGCGAAATGAAGCGCTCAAACAACAAATTGCCGCGCGCCGGATCGACCTCGGTGATGCCAAGCGCGAAGCACACCGCCGAATTGGCCGCCGAGCCACGGCCCTGGCAGAGGATTGCCTGCGAGCGGGCGTAGCGAACGATGTCGTGTACGGTCAAAAAATAGCGCTCGTAATGCAGCTCGGCGATCAACGCCAGTTCGTGCTCGATCTGCGCCGCGACCGCCGCCGTCATGCCGTGCGGCCAACGGCTGCTGGCGCCGACCAGGGTCAATGCGCGCAAGTGGGCAGCAGCGGATACCCCGGCCGGTACCAGCTCGCGCGGATATTGGTAACGCAGTTGCCGCAGATCGAACCGACAGCGCTCGGCAATGCGCAGCGTCTCTGCCAGACACGCCGGCGGATACAGGCTGGCGAGTTCTGCACGCGGACGCAGGCAGCGTTCGCCATTGGCAAACAAGCGCCTGCCAGCGGTCGCCACCGTGCAACCCAGGCGAATCGCGGTGAGCACATCTTGCAAAGCGCGGCGACCACGCCGATGCATGTGCACATCACCAGCCGCGACCAACGCCAGCCCGGTCTGCGCCGACAAGGCTTGCAACGCACGCACACGCGCGGCGTCGTCGCCATCGCGATGCAGCTCGATGGCAATCCACAGTCGCTGCGGAAAGTAGCATTGCAATCGCGCCGCGATGGTGGCGGCATCGGGATCGACCAAGGCTTCACACCAGAGGCACAGCACGCCGCTGCCGAGCGCTTCCAGATCGGCCAGTTCGGCGCGGTATTCACCCTTGACCGAGCGCCGCCGGGCCCGCGTGATGAGTTGACAGATCGCGCCATAGCCGGGTTGATCGGCGGCCAGCAAGACCAGTTTGCTGCCTTGTTCGAGCCGCAGTTCGGTGCCGACCAGCAACTTGAAATCCAGTTCGCGGGCGGCCTCGTGGGCGCGCACGATACCGGCCATCGAACACTCGTCGGTCACCGCCAGCGCCGCGTAACCCAGCGCTTTGGCTTGGGTGATCAGCTCGCGCGCACTGGAAGCGCCGCGCTGAAAACTGAAATGGCTCAGGCAGTGCAATTCAGCATAGGCGGGGGCCGCGTCGCTCATCCAAAGACCCCGTGCAAATACCAGTCGGCGCCTTTGCCCAAGGTGCGAAATACCCAGACGCGACGGCCCTTGGAATCGGTCGCGACAAAATAATCGCGGCGACAATCGCCGCCATCCCACCAGCCGCTTTCGATGCGTTCCGGGCCGCTGTGCCAATGCAGACCATCGACATTGATCGGCTGCGGCGTCGCCAACAACCAGTTCGGCCGCGGTGACAAAACCGGCGGCCCGGCCGCCAGTTCCCGACGCGGCCTACCTCGTCCATCCATGGACTCGCCGGCCGCCAGTTCCCGACGCGGCCTACCT
>PEUI01000109.1 GCA_002785585.1 Lysobacterales bacterium CG02_land_8_20_14_3_00_62_12 | reverse complement strand
GCGGTGCTGGCAGTGCGCTTCAGCAAGATTCATGCGCGTCTCAGCCGGTCGGGAAGGCGGTCTCGGATAGAGCGGGAATCCGCCCGAAACCGGGTCGTCCGGGAGACCGAAACTACTCCGATCCCACGGCCGTCGCAAGCGTTCGCAGCGGTCTCCAAGGGGTTTACGAATTCCTCACAATGGCACCGCTGCCAGGCCGGTTTGGCGCCGAAAACGGGTCGCCAATCGGCGCCGTTCTGCGGCGCCGGGCCGCGCCCTTATTTGCCCAACAAAATGATCTCGACCCGGCGGTTACGGGCGCGCCCGGCTTCGCTGTCGTTGCCGGCCAGCGGTACCGCGGCACCGCGGCCGAGCGCGCTGATGCGGGCGGCATCGACACCGCGTTCGACCAGTGCCGCCATCACCGCGTCGGCGCGTTGTTGCGACAACACCTGATTGAGATTGGCGCTGCCGCGGGCATCGGTATGGCCTTCGATCCGGACCTGACGGGTCTTGTCCTGATTGACGAAATCCAACACCTTGTCGAGGTTGCCGAGCGCATCGGCGCGCAGGGTGGCATCGCCGGCCGCAAACACCGATTCGCCCAAAGTCATTACCAGGCCGCGACTTTCCTGACGCGCTTTCAGAGATTGCATCTGGATGCGCAGACTATCGGCGGCGGCCATCGCCAATTCGGCTTCGCGCCGCGCCAAGCTGGCCTCGGTGGATTGGGCGGCGGCGACCCGTCGCGACTGTTCGGCTTCGCTGCGGGCGGCGGCGGCGACTTCGGCGCTTTCCGCACTGGCGGCCCGCGCCGTATCCGCTTCGCGTTGCCAACGCTCGGATTCTTCGGCCCGCGCCAGCGCCTGCACGCGCATTTTTTCGGCCTCCAGACGAAACAACTCAGCGTCCTTGCGGCTCGCCTCGAACCGGATCTGGTCGTACTCGCGATCGAGTTCCACGATCCGTCGCCGCGACAGCTCGGCATCGGCGGTGGCGATGGCGATGTCGAGGCGGCGCTCCGCCAGATAGGCCAGGTGTTGCCGCCATTCCTGCTTGCGTTTTGGGGTCTCGGCGAGGGCGCGCACGGCATCGCGGACGCGGGCGATCTCGGCGGTCACCAGGTTGGCGCGGGCAGCGTCTTCGATGAACTGCGACAGTTCCGCTTCGATGCGCTCCACCTCCAGATCGCGCTTTGGCGCCGCCGACGCTGCGCCAAGCCCGAACAGGGTCAGGCCGAGCAGCAGCAGGCCAACGCCGCGCGGCAGCAAAAAAGGTCGCTGCATCAGGGGGCTCCCCGGTCCAGCAATTCTGCGCGTAGTGCTTGATTGGCTTCGGTTTTTTTGTCGACTTCACGACGGAGTCGGGCACCGCGCGCGCGCACTTCGGCGAGTTCGGCATCGATGCCGGCTTCGGTCGCCAGTTTTGCCGCCAGCGCATGGTTCTTGTCCTTGAGGGCAAGCTCCGCCAGGCTGAGCTTGCTCTCGGCAAATTGCCATTCCACCGGTGCCAGATGCTCGGCGTCGGCGGCGGTAGCGCGGTCGACGGCAGCGCGGGCCGCGGCCATCTCCGCCAGCGGCGGCTTGGCTGCCATGGCAGCGCTGGCCGACAGCAGTAATCCGAGGAACAGACTGAAACGTTTTATGCCCATGGCTAATCCGAGACTGGCGGAAGGTAAATCGGTCGCGCTATTGTGTGAACCCGAAGCCGCGATTGCAACGGCACGCACTGAAAGGAACCGCAAATCATGGATATCGGTTACTTCCTCAAGCTGATGACCGAAAAAGGCGCATCAGACATGTTCCTGACCACCGGCGCTCCGGTCAACATCAAGGTCGAGGGCAAACTCTATCCATTGGGCAATACCGGACTGCCGGGTGGCATGGTCAAGAAAATCGCCTACTCGCTGATGGACGAGGGCATGGTACCGGCATTCGAACGCGACCTCGAAGCCAACATGGCGTTGGCGGTGAAAGACGCCGGTCGATTCCGCGTCAACGTGTTCAAGCAGCGCGGCGAAGTCGGCATGGTGATCCGCGCCATCAAGAGCGAGATCCCCGGCTTCGATGCGCTCAAATTGCCCGACGTGCTCAAGGAGATCGTCATGTCGCCGCGTGGTCTGGTGCTGGTGGTGGGCGCCACCGGCTCGGGCAAATCCACTTCGCTGGCGGCGATGATCGACTACCGCAACACCAACAGCAGCGGCCATATCCTGACGATCGAAGACCCGATCGAATTTTTGCATCGGCACAAACGCTCGATCATCAACCAGCGCGAAGTCGGTCTGGATACCCACACCTACGCCGACGCGTTGAAAAACGCCATGCGGGAAGCGCCCGACGTGATCCTGATCGGCGAAATCCGCGACGTCGATACCATGGACGCGGCCATTTCGTTTTCCGAAACCGGGCATCTGTGCCTGGCCACCTTGCACTCCAACAATGCCGATCAAACGCTGGAACGCATTCTCAACTTCTTCCCGCAGGACGCGCACAAAAACGTATTGATGAATCTGTCCTTGAACCTGAAGGCGGTGATTTCGCAGCGCCTGGTCATGGGCAAGGATGGCCGCCGCCTGCCAGCGGTGGAGATCCTGATCAACACGCCGTTGATCCGCGACCTGATGCGACGCGGCCAGGTGCACGAGATCAAAGAAGCGATGGATCGCTCGTTGGAAGAAGGCATGCAAACCTTCGATCAAGCGCTTTACCGGCTCTACAAAGATGGCAAGGTTGAGCTCGAAGAAGCCCTCAACAAGGCCGACTCGCGGGATGGTCTGGCGCTGAAGATTCGGCTCGCCGAAGGCGGCAGCAGCGAGCACAACGATCCCTATGATCCGAACGCGTCCTAGCGTGCGTCGGCGCCGGTGCCGACGCGATCTGAGCGGCCGTCGCCGCCCGGGCTATTCGACGCGAATGCCGTGGGGTTGAATCCAACCCATCCACGCCGCCAGGGCGATCATCAGGATCAGCCCGAGTGAGATGGCGATGCGCCGAGTCAGTGCATTGACCGTGCGGTCGGTGCGGCCTTTGTCGACCAGCAAGTAGTAGAGCCCGGCTCCCAGGTTGTAGAGAATTACCAAAAAGACACCAACGATCAGCAGTTTCTGTGGCATAAGACCTTCCCAGTGACGGCACTTGCGCGAATAATGCAAGGTTCGATTGTAAGGCGTCGTAAATCATTAAAGGTGCCATCTTGCTGGTCTTTTGCCCCGTCTGCTTCGTTGCGCAAAGGGTTTCATAGTCCAGCTATGCGCCCCTTTGCGCGCCTTGCAGACGGGGCAAAATCCTTCGCAATCCGCCACCTTTAATGCTTTCCAACGCCTAACTACCCCGGATCATAGCCTTGCTGCGTTTGCGTCATCCCAAGTGGTATGCCCTGCTGCTGCTCGCGCTCGGCTTGGTGTTGTTTGTCAGTGCCGCGCACTGGCAGTGGCAACGTGCCCAATTCAAGCAGGCGCGCGCCGATGCTTTTGCCACCGCGCTGCGCTCGGGCCGTGCCCCGCC
>PEUI01000279.1 GCA_002785585.1 Lysobacterales bacterium CG02_land_8_20_14_3_00_62_12 | reverse complement strand
GGACTGACGACAGAGGACAGAGGACAGAGGACAGAGGACAGAGGACAGAGGACAGAGGACAGAGGACAGAGGACTGACGACAGAGGACTGACGACAGAAAGCAGAAAGCGGAAAGCGGAAAGCAGAAAGCAGAAAGCAGAAAGCAGAAAGCAGAAAGCAGAAAGCAGAACTACGACGCGTCCGGATCAAACGGCGCGCTGTCGAGAATGGCGCTGAGCGCAATCGCGGCGTAGACGTGCGGATACAGGTCGCCGCTGGCGTTGCTCCATTCCCAATGCAGACTGTCGCCGAGCGCCTGGGCATCGAGTTTGAGCTGGATGCGCGGGCCGCGTCCACGCAGATGGCGTTCGGTCACTCCGGCGATCTGCGCGGCGGTGGCGGCGTGGATGAACCGTTCTCGGTCGAATCCGCTTGGTACCTATTCGCCAGCGACTTGGGCGCGTGCCCACACGTCTGGATCGGCGAAGTGAAACAGGCACCATGGCGCTGAACTCACGCCTGCGCGGCCGCGCGCAGTTCGGCGTAGACCGGGTCGGTGGGTGGGCGCAGGCCGTGCCAGAGCGCAAAGCTGTCGGCGGCTTGCTCGACCAGCATGCCGAGCCCGTCTTGCGCCTGGGCGCAATGGGCGGCTTTGGCCCAGGACAGAAAACCGACCGCCGCCGCGCCGTAACTCAAGTCGTAAGCTAAAGTGCGTGGCGCGACGATGCCAAACGGCAACGCCATCGGCTGCGCGCCGTGCCCGGCACTGGTCGCATTGAGGATCAGATCAAACGCCCCGGCGTCTTTGAGATCTTGCCAATAGAGGGTGTGGACGCGGGCCGGCTCGCCTAGCCAATCCGACAAATGATCGGCACGTTCGGGGGTGCGATTGGCAATGGTGAGGGCCTCGATGCCGGCATCCAGAAGCGCTGGCGCGACGCCTTGCGCGGCGCCACCGGCGCCCAGCATCAGCACGCGACGACCGCGCAGATCCAGCCGCAGCCGTTCGCTGATATCGGCGACCAGGCCGCTGCCATCGGTGTTATCGCCGAACCAGCCGTGGTCTGCACGCTTGAGGGTGTTGACGACGCCGGCGCGGCGCGCGCGTGGCGTCAGTGCCACGCAGGCGGATACCGCTTCGAGTTTGTGCGGCAGGGTGATATTGGCGCCACTGCCACCGGCCACAAAGAACTCGCTGAGCGCGGCTTCGAGCCGACCCGCCGCAACTTCGATGGCGGTGTACGCCAACGCGATGCCGCATTGCTCGGCAAAGCGCCGATGGATCAGCGGTGACAGGGAATGCGCGATCGGCGAGCCGAACACGGCATAACGCGGGATTCCGGCTACCGATGGCTGGGTCGATGTTGGGCTTTGCCACATAAACAATTTCCTTTGTTTGATTGAATCGCTTGGGGGAGTGATTGCGTGAGCGATCACCGGTCTGTTTTTCTTGTGGGAGCGCCGACAAGCGTCGCGATTATCGAAGTTGCCGAAGTATCGCAACGCTTGTCGACGCTCCCACAACCATCGCTCCCACAATGATCGTGCTCAGCGCGTCAGCCACCACAGCAACCGATTCGCAAGTTTGCCATAGGGCGGTCGAAATACGCTGAGTGCCGAAAACCGTGCTTGGTAGAACACCGGTTTTTGTTTGCTGAAAGTCAGGAAGCCAGCGTGGCCGTGATACTGGCCCATGCCGCTCGGGCCGATGCCACCAAACGGCAATTCGTCCTGGGCGAAATGGAACAAGGTGTCGTTGATGCAGACGCCGCCGGCCTGGGTGCGCTCGAGCACCTGCTGGGTGCGGCGACGGTCCTGGTCGAAGTGATACAAGGCCAGCGGTTTCGGTCGCGCGTTGATGTAGTCGATGGCGGCATCGACGCTGGCGCAATCGACCAGCGGCAGGATCGGACCGAAAATTTCATCCTGCATCAGTTTCATGCGGTCGTTGACGCCGGTCACCACGGTCAGCGGAAACCGTCGGCGTTCGGCCGCTGCGGTGCTGGCCAGCTCGGTGACGGTGGCGCCGTGGGCGCGGGCATCATCGAGATAGCCACGCAGGCGATCGAACTGGCGCTGATTGACGACACTGGTGGCATCGGCTGACGTCGCCCAATCCGGATAGGCGTGTTGCACCAAGGCGCGCAGGGCGTCGATAAAGGCGGCGTGATCGGCGGCTGGCAACAACACATAGTCGGGGGCGATACAGGTTTGTCCGGCGTTGAACAGCTTGCCACTGCCAATGCGTTCGGCGGCCAGCGGAATCGAAAAACCCGGCGCCACGATAGCCGGCGATTTGCCGCCGAGTTCCAGCGTTACCGGCGTCAATCGCGGCGCGGCGGCGGCCATCACCAGGCGGCCGATCTGGGTCGATCCGGTAAAAAACAGATGATCCAGCGCCAACCCGGAAAACTCGGCGGCGACTTCGGGCCCGCCAAGCACGCAGGCGACCTGATCCTCGGCAAACAGCGTGGCCAGAAACTCACTGAGCAACGCGGCCGTGCGCGGCGTCTGTTCGGACGGTTTGAGCAGCACCCGATTGCCCGCCGCGAGCGCGCTGACCAGCGGCGACAGCGCCAGATTCACCGGGTAATTCCACGGTGAAATGATGCCGACCACGCCCACCGGTTGATAGCGGATTTCGGCGCGCCCGGGCAGAAAATTACCATCCACCGCACGCGGACTGGGCCGCATCCACTGGCGCAAGTGGGCGCGGATGTGATCGATCTCCTTGAGCACCGGCACGCCATCGCTGGCCACCGATTCGTGCCAGGAGCGGTGCCCAAAATCCGCGCTCATGGCGCGGGCGAAATCCGGCAAGCGCCGCTGCAAGGCCGCGCGCAGCCGGGCCAGATCGGCCATCCGCTCGGCGTAATCGGTCACCTGGCGACGCTGCGCCGCTTGCTGCTCGGCGAGCAGCGCTGGGAGCGTCAACGCCGGGGCCGGGACCGATGTTGGAAGGGGTGGGGTCATCGCTTCGACCTTTGCAGGGGTGGGCATCAAGTGTAGTCTGCCTGCCGGTCTGATCGCAGCCCACCACCACCAGGAAGCCATGAATATTCGACCCTACCAATCGCAGATGCCGCGCCTGGCCGCGGGCGTGTACGTGGATGCAGCGGCCACCGTTATCGGTGATGTCGAACTTGGCGAAGACGCCTCGGTCTGGCCGGCGGCGGTGATCCGCGGTGACGTGCACCGCATCCGCATCGGCGCCCGAACCAATGTCCAGGATGGCGCCATTTTGCATGTCACCCACGATAGCCCGCACCAACCGGAGGGCTTTCCGCTGCTGATCGGCGCCGATGTCACCATCGGCCACGGCGCCGTGTTGCACGCTTGCGTCATCGAAGACGCCTGCCTGATTGGCATGCACGCCAGCGTGCTCGACGGTGCCATCGTTCGCCGCCACGGCTTTGTCGGTGCCGGTTGTTTGGTCGCGCCAGGCAAAATTGTGGGCCCCGGCGAGTTGTGGCTGGGCAACCCTGGTCGTTTCGTCCGTCGTTTGAGCGACAACGAAATCGAATTGCTTTACTACTCCGCCAGCAACTACGTCAAATTGAAAAACGACTACTTGAATCAGGCGCTGCCGTTCGCGCAGCTCATCACTTGAGTGAACCCCTCCCCCGCTTGCGGGGGAGGGGTTGGGGAGAGGGGCTCTGGACTTTAATCTTTGGGTCAGGGGGCAAAAATCGAAAACAATATCAAGATCAATTGCCCCTCTCTCCCAGCCTCTCTCCCGCAAGCGGGAGAGAGGAGCAAAGCAAGGCCCCGCTCTGCCGCACGGGATATCCTGCGGTCGCCGCAAGCGGGGGAGAGGAGCAAACCGGGCAACTCGTTTCAGCACCAACCAAGGTGGCGACCTTTTCGCCACGACTATTTCTCTGGCGTCAGCGCCTGTCGTAGCAAGGTGTTGAGCTGGGCCGGGTTGGCTTTGCCTTGGGTGGCTTTCATCAGTTGGCCGATCAGGAACTGGCGGATCTTT
>PEUI01000172.1 GCA_002785585.1 Lysobacterales bacterium CG02_land_8_20_14_3_00_62_12 | reverse complement strand
CCGACAACTGCGCCCTTGGCTACGCGGCGCGCCGCCACTCACGCAAGTCGAAAATCTGCTGTTTCAGTTGATTGGCGTCGGCTTCGCCTTGCTCAGTCTCGCGCTGTTCACCGGCATCATGTTTGTGCATGATCTGTTCGCCCAACATCTGGTTCACAAGACCGTGTTGGCGATTTTTGCCTGGGCCGTATTCGGCACGCTGCTCATTGGTCGCTGGCGGTTTGGCTGGCGCGGACGGCGGGCGATTCGCCTGGTATTTGGCGGCATCGTGCTATTGATACTTGCCTATCTCGGCAGCAAGTTCGTGCTCGAACTGATCTTGCAGCGACCAGTCTGAAATTGGCGCTTGTCCCGGCGCGCGCAAAGCCGCTAGAGTCTGGCCTTCGCCCCGCTTGGTAGCAACGACATGGAAGCTCCGCCACCGAGTCGCCATTTTACCCGCGTTGCGTTCGATGCCGAGGCCAAGCTCTATTCCGCCGACGCCATGTGGGATACGCAAATCCTGGATATTTCACTGAAAGGCGTGCTCTGCTTGCGCCCCACGGGCTGGGATGGCAAACCCGGAAAAAATTATCGCCTGGAACTGCGTCTGCCCGGGGGTACCCGCATCAGCATGAATGCCACCGCCGCCAATGCCAATGACGGCCATATCGGTTTGCAGTGGAGCAAAATTGATTTCGACAGCTTCACCCACCTGAAGCGCTTGATCGAATTGAATATCGCCGATCCAGAACTGCTGAATCGGGAATTGTCGGCACTCGGCTAAGTCGCTCGCTTCAAGCGTCGCGCACCGCATCGATGGCCTCCGACAAGCGCTCGACGGCGATCACTTCGATCCCGGCGGGGGGGCGTTTCGGCGCGTTGGCTTTCGGCAGAATGATGCGTTTCAAGCCTTGATGACTGGCCTCGCGCAGGCGTTCCTCGCCATTGGGTACCGGCCGAATTTCGCCGCCCAGACCGACCTCGCCAAAGGCAACGCTATGTTCGGCCAACGCGCGATTGCGAAAGCTCGACAGCACCGCCAACAGCACCGGCAGATCGGCGGCGGTTTCCTGCACCCGAATGCCGCCGACGATATTGACGAACACGTCCTGGTCGTACAAGGCGATACCGCCGTGCTTGTGCAAAACCGCGAGCAACATGGCCAAACGATTTTGTTCCAGGCCGAGGGTGACCCGACGCGGATTGGCCAACGGCGACTGGTCGACCAGCGCCTGCACTTCCACCAGCAGCGGCCGCGTGCCTTCGCGGGTGACCATGATGATGCTGCCCGCCGCCGGCGAAGCGTTGCCGCTGAGAAAGATCGCCGACGGATTGGGCACTTCTTTCAGACCGCGATCCCCCATCGCAAACACACCCAGTTCGTTGACCGCACCGAAACGGTTTTTGAACGCCCGCAGCAGTCGGAACCGACTGCCGGATTCGCCCTCGAAATAGAGCACGGCATCGACCATGTGTTCGAGCACGCGCGGCCCGGCAATACCGCCCTCTTTGGTGACATGGCCAACCAGAAACACCGAGGTGCCGGTGTCTTTGGCAAAACGCGTCAAACGCGCCGCACAATCCCGCACCTGACTGACCGAACCCGGCGCTGCGGTCAGCGCATCGGTGTACATGGTCTGGATGGAATCGATGACCAGTACTTCCGGCTGGCGTTGCAGCGCCGACTGCACAATGCGCTCGATGCGGGTATCGGCCATGGCGGCGAGATTTGCCGTCGGCAAACCCAAACGGCGGGCGCGCGACGCCACTTGGCCCAGGCTTTCTTCACCGGTGACATAAATGGCCGAATGTTCGGCCGCGATACTGGCCAACACCTGCAACAGCAAAGTGGATTTGCCGATGCCGGGTTCGCCGCCGATCAGCACCACCGAGCCTTTGACCAAACCGCCACCGAGCACGCGATCGAGTTCGCCGTTATGGGTGGACAGGCGCACTTCCTCGGCTGCCGACACCGCGGCCAGCACCAGCACTGGCACGGCTTCACCGGCCTTGCCGGCATAGCCCTGAAAGCTGCCGCTGTTGGGCTTTTCCAGGCGCACTTCGGCGAGCACATTCCAGGCGCCACATTCGGTACATTGGCCGGCCCACTTGCTGTATTCGGCGCCGCAGTCGCTGCAGACGTAGGCGGTCTTGGCTTTGGCCATCGGTGTTCCTTGAATGGGCAGCGGGTTAGTTGGCGGCTACTGGTTTGGCAAACTTTGGTTTGGCAAACTCTGGATCGGCAGCCACCGGTTGATCGTCCTCGGCCACCATCACCCGACGGGTGACACCGCAGGCGAGCTCGTAGCTGATACTGCCAGCGGCCGCGGCGATCTTCTCGACCGGCAATGCCGGACCCCACAGCAACACCGGCGCACCGATCACCGCAGCGGCGTGCTGGCGCAGGTCGACCGTCAGCAAGTCCATCGACACGCGGCCGATGATCGGCGCTGGGCGACCCGCGATCAACACCGGGGTGCCGCTCGGTACGCTGCGCGGATAGCCATCGCCGTAGCCGATCGCCACCACGCCCACGTCCATGTCTTCCGGACAACACCAAGTGCCACCGTAGCCCACCGCTTGGCCGCGGCTGACGCGCTGGATCGAGATCAATTTGCTGCTCAAACTCATCGCCGGATGAAAACCGAAATCGCTGCCGGTCCGCCCATCGACCACGGCCATGCCATACAGCAATCCGCCGGCACGTACCCAATCCAGGCGGCTCGCCGACTGCGCCACAATGGCAGCGGAATTGGCGATTGTGCGCTCGTAGTTCGGCGCCGATGGCAGTGCGTTAAACAGCGCCAACTGCGTTTCAGTCGGCCCCGGGTCGGCGGCATCCGAACTGGCGAAATGGCTCATCCAGATCAGCGCCGGATCGACATTGGGTAGCGCCCGCAAGCGCGCGACCGCCGCTGCCACCTGCGCCACCGGCAAACCCAAACGATGCATCCCGGTATCGATTTTCAACCACACCCGCAGCGGTCGCGGATCGGCATCGGCGGCGATCAGATCGATCTGCGCACGATGATGCACCACCACATCCAGACGCAGACGCCGCACCTCTGGCAGATCGCCAGCGGCGTCGATGCCGGACAACACCACGATCCGTTGCCGATGCCCGGCAGCGCGCAGACGTTGCCCATCGGCGATCGACGCCACACCATAGGCATCCGCTACCGCCAATGCTCGCGCCACGCGCTCCAGGCCGTGGCCATAGCCATCGGCCTTGACCACCGCCATCACTTTGCTGCCCGCCGCCAGCACGCGGATGCGCTGGAGATTGGCGCGCAACGCGCCCAGGTGAACGGTGGCGAGTGCCAGTCGACTCATCCGAAACTGCCGGTGTAAGTTTGCGCCGTATGGTTCTCAAACTTGGTGTACTGACCGAGAAACGTCAATTTGATGGTTCCGGTCGGGCCATTGCGCTGCTTGCTGATGATGATCTCGGCCATGCCCTTGTCGGTTGAGTCCTTGTTGTAAACCTCATCGCGA
>PEUI01000406.1 GCA_002785585.1 Lysobacterales bacterium CG02_land_8_20_14_3_00_62_12 | reverse complement strand
TTCAGATTGAGCAGCTTGTGGCTGTCGGCCGGCACGATGCCGGCTTTTTCGATGGCGGAAAGATATTTGGCGCTGGTGCCGAAAATGCTGATGCCAAGTTCATCGACCAGATTCCACAACACCGCGCCGTCCGGATAAAACGGCGAGCCGTCGAACAGGCAGACGGTGGCGCCGACGGCGAGGCCGGAGACCAGCCAGTTCCACATCATCCAGCCGCAGGTGGTGTAGTAAAAAAGTCTATCTTCGCGTTTGACATCGGTATGCAGCACCAGTTCTTTCAGGTGCTGGATCAAAGTGCCGCCCGCGCCGTGGACGATGCATTTGGGCACGCCGGTGGTGCCGCTCGAGTACAGGATATACAGCGGTTGCGACCAAGGCAGGCGCACGAACGCGATGCTGGTGGGTTGGTAGTCGCGGGTGAAGTCGGCGAGCAGTTGCGCGTGTTGCAGGCCGGTCAAATCCGGATTTTGATCCAAGTAAGGCAACACAATCAGTTGCTGCACGCTGGGCAGGCGTTGCTGGATGCTGGCGACTTTTGCCAGGCAGTCGTGGGTCTTGCCGCCGTACACATAGGCATCGGCGGTGAACAGCACTTTGGGTTCAATCTGGCCAAAACGATCGACCACGCCATCGATGCCGAAATCCGGCGAGCAGCTCGACCAGACCGCGCCGAGACTGGTGGTTGCGAGCATGGCGATGACCGTGTCGGGGATATTCGGCACCAAGCCGGCGACCCGATCGCCGACGCCGATCCCGGCGTTACGGAGCGCCTGCGCCAACAGCGAAACCTGATCGTAAAGTTCGGCGTAACTCAGTTCGCGGGCGTGGCCGACTTCGCTGCGGAACGCCAGCGCAGTACGTTCATCGCGAAAACGCAGCAGGTTCTCGGCGAAGTTCAGGGTGACCTGGGGAAAAAACCGGGCGCCCGGCATTTGCGCGCCATCGACCAGCACCGGCTCGCGTTCACCGCTGGCGCGAATGCCGCAAAAATCCCACACCGCGGTCCAGAACTTTTCCGGTGCCTTGATCGAAAAGTCATACAACGCGGGGTAGTTGTTTACCTGGCCGTCCACCTGCGTCCGCACGTGGTGGATGAAACGGCGCAAATTGCTGCGCTCGATGCGGTCCGGGTTCGGTTGCCAAAGCAGGTCGGTCATGCGGCTGTCATCCCTAAAATCCAAAGGGCAAAGCTAGCGCAACGCGTTCCAGCGAACCAGCCCGACCTTGGTGTCATGCCGGTTGTAGGGGGGATAAGTACCGCGCATCCACCATAAGCCGCGATGAATGGTGGATGCGCTGCGCTGATCCACGGACCGAGGCCTTTTGTGGGAGCGCCGCTTGCGTCGCGATTGTCGAAATTGCCGAACAATCGCGACGCAAGCAGCGCTCCAACAAATGCCCGCTGGTCGCGGCTCAATCCAGTGCGGCGGTGAGCTCCGGTACCAGTTTGAACAGGTCGCCGACCAGTCCGATGTCGGCGACTTCAAAAATCGGCGCTTCGCCGTCTTTGTTGATGGCGACGATGGTGCCCGCATCCTTGATGCCGGTGAGGTGCTGGATGGCGCCGGAAATGCCGATGGCGATGTACAGCCCCGGGGCGATGATTTTGCCGGTCTGGCCGACTTGCAGGTCGCTCGCCACGTAACCGGCATCGACCGCCGCGCGCGAGGCACCGACGGCGGCGCCGAGTTTGTCGGCGAGGGCGTAGATAATCGAAAACGCCTCCGCTGATCCGAGTGCGCGGCCGCCGGAGACGACGCGTGCGGCGCTTTGCAGATCGGGCCGATCCTGGGCGCCGGCCTGCAATTCGATAAAGCGCGTATGCGTTGGCAGCGGAACATCGAGCTTGACCGCTTCGATCGGCGCACTGCCGCTTTGTTCACCGGTGGCGGCGAATGACGCCAGGCGCACGCTGGCGATCAGTTTGCGGTCGGCGGCGGCCTGCACCGTGGTGATGGCATTGCCGGCGTAAATCGGCCGCTCAAAGGTATAGGCATCGATTACTTTCATCAGGTCCGAGGCCATCGATTCGCCGAGTAGTGCCGCCACCCGTGGCAACAGATCCTTGCCAAAGGTCGTGGACGGTGCCAGCACGTGCGTGTAGCCAGCGGCCAGTGCCACCACCTGCGGTGCCAGGGTCGCCGCCAGCGCTGGGTCGTTGGCAGGGTGGTCGAGGCTGAGCACCCGGCTGACACCATCGAGCTTGGCCGCCTGCGCCGCTACTGCGGCCGGATCGCTGGAAAATACGGCGATGTCGATGGCTTGTGCCTGCATGGCGCGGGCCGCGGTCACGCACTTGGCGGTGCTGGAGTTGAGTTTGCCGCTGCGATGTTCGGCGATGATCAGGATCTTGCTCATGGCTTGGTTTTCCTTACAGCAGGCCGCGCGCTTTGAGCGCGGCGACCAGTTCGGGGACATCTTTGACCAGCACGCCTTTTTGCCGTTGCGCGGGCGGGGCAAAGCGGGTGGTGGTGTGATGATTGCTGGCGTCGATCGCCAGCGTATCGATGGCGATGGTCTGCATCGGTTTGCTCTTGGCTTTCATGATGTCGGGCAGTTTGATGAAGCGCGGCTCGTTCAGTCGCAAGTCCACGGTGACCACCGCTGGCAAATCCACTTCCAGTATTTCCAGGCCGGCATCGATCTCGCGGGTGACGCGGGCGCTGCTGGCGCTCACTTCCACTTTGGAGGCAAATGTGGCCTGCGGCCGATCCCACAAAGCGGCGAGCATGGGCCCGGTCTGACTGGCATCGTCGTCGATCGCCTGTTTGCCGAGCAACACCAATCCGGGTTGTTCGGTCTCGATCAATTTCAGCAACACCCGCGCTGCCGTCAGTGGCGCCACCGCCTGCTCGCTGACCACATGGATGGCACGGTTGGCGCCCATTGCCAGACCATTGCGCAGATGCGCCTGGGCGTCGGCGGGGGCGATGGTCACCACGATCACTTCGCTGGCGATGCCCTTCTCACGCAGCCGGAGCGCTTCTTCCAGCGCGATGTCGTCGAACGGGTTGGCCGAAAGCTTGACGCCCTCGGTCATCACCCCGCTGCCATCGGGCTTGACCTGCACCCGTACGTTGTAATCAATCACGCGTTTGTAGGCGACCAGAATCTTCATGGCGGTTTCCGTTTTGCAAAGGGTGATGCCGCCCAAGGGGCCAGCGGCGCGTATTGTACGGGCAATGCGCGCGTGCAAAAGCGCCACGTCTTGGTAGGTGCGACGCTTGGCGTCGCGATGCTTGGGCCTTGGCAAGGCCCTTGGGATGACCCGCCTCGGTAGGGGCGACGCCAGTCGTCACGTCCTTCGCCTCAATCGCCTGGTCGCCAAAACAGGTGTCGCTACCAGGCTCATTGGCTTCCCCCGGCTTGGCCGACCCGCACACACAAATTAACCTGATTGGCCGGACTCGTGCAGTTCGTGGCTTTATCCTTGCCTTCCTCTATCGGCTGGTTGACGAATCTCCGGAGTTCCAGG
>PEUI01000355.1 GCA_002785585.1 Lysobacterales bacterium CG02_land_8_20_14_3_00_62_12 | reverse complement strand
CGCGATTGAGTTGGGCGCTACCTTTTATCGCCCGCCATCGGTGAGCGGGCGTTTTCCTGCAGTAGTGCTGGTCGGCGGCTCGGGACCACTGGATCGTGACGGCAGCCTTGGGGCGAACAAACCGCTGCGCGACCTGGCCACCGGATTGGCCCGTAAAGGCATTGCCGTGCTCACGTACGACAAGCGAACCTATGCCTTTCCGGGTAAACCGGTGGCCAACATTGACGACGAAATGGTCGATGATGCGGTCGCCGCGATCAACAATCTCACTGCCCGTGAACAAGTTGACAGCGCTCGCGTCTTCGTCTTGGGCCACAGTTTTGGCGGCACTTTGGCGCCGCGTATTGCCCAGCGCAGCGGCAAGGTGGCCGGGCTGATTCTGTTGGCGCCCGCGCTGGAATCGCTGGAGTCGGCGATCATTCGCCAACTGCATTGGTTGGCGGATCGTGATGGCAAGATTGACGACGATGAACAGACCGCCTTGACGGCGATCGAAGCCCAAGCGCAACGCTTGGCCGAACTCAAGTCGGGCGCGCTGGTCGATGGTGCTTTGCCCTTGGGAATACCGGCCAGCTACTGGAAAAGTCTCTGGGACTACGATCCGATTGCGGTCGCGCGAGGTGTTGATCGCCCGATTCTGGCCTTGTTTGCCGGGCGCGACTATCAAGTGTTGGCCGAGGCCACACGACAGCAGCTGCAGACCGGTCTGGCCGATGGCCCGCCACTACGTAGCCGCGTATATCCCTTGCTGGGACATACTTTCATGCCGATGAGCGAGCCCCCGGATCCGGCCATGCTGCTGGCGCCCGCGCACCTCAGCCAAACGGTGATCGACGACGTGGCAAACTGGATCCTCGATCCGGCAGCGCGCTGATCGCCAGTCTACTGGTCAACCAATACGCGTAGCGCAATGGCCCGGTTGGCCGAAGCCACACGAATGCTGCCTGCCAATGGCTTGTGCGGCGGGCAAATCCGGGCCCCGGTTCAATGCTTCCGGCAGTCGGCAGCGCCGCGTCGATAGCGCAGGACCAGCGTGGCGAAAGCCGATCAGCCAACTCAAGCGCGGCCTTTGACTACCGGCATTTCGGCGGCGATCCAGGCATTGACGCCGCCTTCGAGGCCTTGGACTTTGCTGAAACCGGCCTTGACCAATCGGGCACAGGCACCGCGCGCGGCGCTGCCATTGCGGCAGACCACGATCACCGGCAAGTCCCGGACTTTGGCCAGCTCTTTGTTCTCTGGATCAAACTGCGCCAGCGCCAGGTGGCGGGCGCCGACGATGTGCGCTTGTGCAAACTCGGCTGGCGACGATACATCCACCAGCAGGGCGTTTTCGCGATTGATCAGCCGCACCAATTCGGCCGGACCGACCATGCGAAAACCCTGGTTGAGTCGCCCCCACTCCGATTGCAGCAACATCACCACCACCACTGCGAACAAGGCCACCAACACATAATGCTGGGCAATAAAGCCGGGCAATCGCTCAAAGAACACGCAGCGTTCTCCATCCACAACAAGGCTGACGATTATCGCTTAGCCGGAGCAGACTATGCCAGTCCTGGTCGCACCACGACCAAAGTTGATCCGTCCGGCGTAGGGTGCATAAGCGCAGCGCAGCACATCCACCTAATTCTGTCCTCTGTCCTCTGTCCTCTGTCCTCTGTCCTCTATCCTCTGTCTTCTGTCTTCTGATAGGTGGATGCGCTGCGCTTATCCACCCTACTTGTGGGTGATTGCAACGCCGCCAGAATGCCCTGCAACAAGGCGGTGGGCGTCGGTGGGCAACCCGGCACGGTGACATCGACCGGGATGACGTTGGCGATCCGGCCGAGCCCGGCGTAACTGTCTTCACCGAAGACACCACCGCAAGCGGCACAGTCACCGACGGCGATCACCAGTTTCGGTTCCGGGGTGGCTTCGTAGGTGCGGCGCAGGGCATCGGCCATGTGTTTGGATACCGGGCCGGTGACCAGCAAGGCGTCGGCGTGGCGTGGGCTGGCAACGAATTTGATGCCGAGTCCTTCGAGGTTGTAGTAGGCGTTGCTCAGCGCATGGATTTCCAGTTCGCAACCGTTGCAGGAACCGGCATCGACCTGGCGGATGCAGAGCGCACGGCCGAACAGGCGGTGGATATCGGCGTGCAGCGCGTGTTCCAGCAGCCTCGGTTCGGCGTTCGGCGCGGGTTCGGTGACCAGGCCGGTACGCACGATCTGTTTGAGGATTTTCCACATGCGACCACCCCGACGCTAAAGGTCCTGCCCGCTATAGGACAGGTTGAAGGATTTGTTGATCAGCGGAAAATCGGGAACGATGTTGTCGATGATGGCGTGTTCCAACGCGGGCCAGTTGAGCCACGACGGATCGTGCGGATGGCAGCGCGCAATGCGGCCATCGGCAGCGACCCGCAAGCCAACCAGGATCGGCCCACGCCAGCCTTCGATGCCGCCCACAGCCAATTCGTCGGCGCGCGTCTTGCCGACGGCGACGCTGATCTCGCCGCTGGGTAGATCGGTCAACAGGCCGCGGCAAACTTGCAGCGATTCGGCAATTTCATCGAAGCGCACGGCCACCCGTGCGGCGACATCGCCGCCTTCGGCGAGCACCGAACCAATGGCAAATCCGTCGTACGGGGGAATCTCCAGCGCGGCGCGCCAATCCTGTGCCTGGCCGCTGGCACGCGCCGCCAGACCGACCACGCCCAACTGGCGCGCCAGTTTGGCGCTGAGCACTCCGGCGCCGTGGAATCGGTCCTGCAGCCCGGCGTGATTGTCATAAATATCCTGCAGCACCGCGACTTCGGCGGCCATCGCCGCCAGCGAATCGAGCAGGATTGGCAACGCGGTCGGCGCTAGATCGGTGGCGACACCGCCCGGCAGGATTTCGTCAAACAAATAGCGGGCACCCCAAACCGTGGCATTGACGCGCAGCAGATCTTCTTTGAGACGGGAGAATTGCGCCAGTCCGAAACTCAGTCCAGCGTCATTGCCGATGCCGCCGAGATCGCCCAGGTGGTTGGCCAGGCGCTCGCGTTCCAGCAGCAGCGCGCGCAGCGCCAGCGCCCGCGCCGGCACCTGGGTGTCGGTGAGCGACTCGACCGCCATCGCGTAGGCCCAGGCGTAGGCCACGGCGGAATCCCCGGAAACCCGCGCCGCCAGTTTGCTGCCTTGCTGCACCGATAATCCTTCGAAACGCTTTTCGATGCCTTTGTGGGTGTAGCCGAGTTGTTGTTCCAGGCGCAGCACTTTTTCGCCGACGACGCTGAAGCGGAAGTGGCCGGGCTCGATCGTGCCGGCGTGTACCGGACCGACCGCAATCTCGTGCGCACCATCGCCTTCGACGCGCACAAACGGATAGATTTCGGTGGGCAGCGGCGGCGCCGAGACGGCGGCGGCGACAAAGTCATGGCGCAGGGGATAAGCGTCTTTGGCCCAAGCGCTGTGGCGCAACCAAGGCCTGGCATCGGCACCGAGAAAATTGAAGCCGAGCAGGTCATGGGTCGCCCGCTGCATGCGTCCGGCACTCGGAAACAGCTGGCTCAAATCCGGAAAGCCGGGATTCGGCGACCGGGAAATCGATTCGGTCAGCAGCAAGCGGCTGGTCAGATCGAGCACCACCACCAACACATAGCCGACGCCAGCGGCGCGGCGATCTTCGCCCCAGAGCGACACCAGACGAGCGCCGCGACCGGCGACATCGCGGCACAGCAGCAACAGTTGTTCGCGCGATACCACGGCATGACGCACCGGCAAGGTGCCGGGCAAGCTGCGCCAACTCAGATCGGATTCGTTCAGTTGCATGGCTTCTCAAATCATCCAATCATCGCCGCTGCCAACCGGTACCAGTTGGCCAGCGTCGGTGGAATATAAATACCGAGCATCAACACCAGGCCCAAGTGCACGAACACCGGCAGCAAGGCCGGTGGATGCGGCAGCGGTTTGAGGTCGGTGGCACCAAACACCATCGATTGCACCCGGTGAAAAATGGCACCGAACGCCACCGCCAGCGCGAGCAGCAGAATCGGTGTTGCCCAAGGCTGATCGCGCATCGCCGTGGTGATCACCAGAAACTCGCTGGTGAACACCCCAAACGGCGGCATCCCCAAAATCGCCAAGGTGCCGAGCAGCAAGCCCCAACCAACGGTCGGACTGACCAGCAACAGACCACGGATGTCGTCCATCACCTGGGTGCCGGCTTTCTGGCAGGCGTGGCCAACGGTGAAGAAGATCGCCGACTTGGTCAGCGAATGCACGGTCATGTGCAACAAGGCGGCAAAGTTGGCGACCGGCCCGCCCATGCCGAAGGCAAAGGTGATGATGCCCATGTGTTCGATCGACGAATAGCCGAACAGACGCTTGATGTCTTTTTGCCGCAGCAGGAAAAACGCCGCGAGCAACACCGACAACAAGCCAAAACCCATCATCAGGTGGCTGGCCAAGCCGGATTGGGTGGCGCCTTCGACCAGCACCTTGCAGCGCACCACCGCGTACAGCGCGACATTGAGCAACAGCCCCGAGAGCACCGCCGAGATCGGCGTCGGGCCTTCGGCGTGGGCATCGGGCAACCAGTTGTGCAAGGGCGCCAGGCCTACCTTGGTGCCATAGCCAACCAGCAGGAAGACGAACGCCAACGTCAATACCGTCGGCTCCAATTGCCCCTTGATGGCGTTCAGATGCGTCCACAACAGCGCCGTGGAGCCTTCCGCGCCGAGCACTTTTTCGGCAGCGAAATACAGCAGGATGGTGCCGAACAACGCCTGCGCGATGCCGACGCCGCAGAGAATGAAATATTTCCAGGCGGCCTCGATACTGGCCGCGGTGCGGTACAGCGACACCAGCAACACCGTGGTCAAGGTCGCCGCTTCCATCGCCACCCAGAGGATGCCGAGGTTGTTGGTCAGCAGCGCCAACAACATGGTGAAGCTAAACAGTTGGTACATGCTGTGATACAGCCGCAAGCGTGCCCGATTGACGCGGCCGTGGTGTTCCTCGATGCGCATGTACGGACGCGAAAACATCGACGTCGTCCAACCGACGAAGGCGGTGAGCGCAACCAGGAACACGTTGAACGGATCGACGAAAAACTGTTCGCGGCCAACCAGGAACGACCCCTCGCGGATCACCTGCGCGGTCAACACCAGACTGGTGACGAAGGTACTGAAACTGAAAGCGACGTTGAACTCCGGGGCCAGCCGCCGCGCGCCGAACAAGCCGAGCACCAGGGCACCGAGAAACGGAATCAGCAGTAGACACCAGAGCGCCACGTCAGTCTTCCTTGAGTTGTTCGAGGTGCTGCAGGTCGAGACTGTCGAACTGTTCGCGAATCTGGAAAAAGAACACGCCGAGGATCAAGGTGCCGACCAGCACGTCGAGCGCCACCCCGAGTTCCACCACCATCGGCATGCCATAGGTGGCGCTGGTGGCGGCGAAGAACAGGCCGTTTTCCATTGCCAGAAAACCAATCACCTGGGACACCGCCTTGCGCCGCGTGATCATCATCAAAAACGACAACATCACCACCGCCAGCGCGATGCCGAGGGTGCTGCGGGCGATACTGGTCGACAACTCGGCGATCGGCTGGGCCAGCGAGAACGCAAACACCACCAGCACAATGCCGACCAGCATGGTGGTCGGCACCGATAGCAGGGTTTCGTTGTCCCAGCGCACATTCAAGCGCTTGAGCAAGCGCCGCAGAATCAGCGGCAACAAAATGACTTTGAGCAGCAACGACAACGCCGCCGAAACATAAAGATGGTGTTGCACCGAGCTGTAAGCGACGACGGCGGTCGAGACACTCAGGATCAGGCCCTGCCAGGCGAACAGATTGACCAGCGACAACACCCGGCGCTGGGTGAGCATGGCAAACGCGGTCAGCAGCAGCAAAGCGGCGCCGAAGTGGATCAGTTGCGAGGCCAGTGAGAGCTTGAGCATGGCCGCTTAGCTCCCCAGCAACTGATGCACGAGCAAGCCGAGCACCGCCAGCAAAAACGCGGTGCCCAGAAACTCTGGGGCGCGGAAGATCCGCAGCTTGGCACTCATCGTTTCGATCAACGCCAACACCGCGCAAAACAGCGCGAGCTTGGCGAGCGCGATCAGCAAGCTGGCGGCAATGGCCAAGCCGCCGTCACCCGGCGCGGACAAACCCCAGGGCAGAAACAGGGCCAGACCAATGGCGGCAAAGTTCAGCAACTTCAGCGCGGTCGCCCACTCGATCAGCGCCAGGTGGCGGGCGGAGTACTCCAGCACCATCGCCTCGTGGATCATCGTCAGTTCGAGATGGGTGCTCGGGTTGTCGATCGGAATGCGGGCATTTTCGGCGAGCAGCACCATCACAAAGGCGAACGCGGCAAACGCCAGACTCGGATAGATCACCAGTTCGTGGCTGGTCATGGTGATGACGATATTCGGCAACAAGGTGCTCTGGGTAATCAGTGAGGCGGTGAAAAACACCATCAACAGGGCCGGCTCGGAAAGAAAGCCGATCATCATTTCGCGGCGCGCGCCGAGCGTGCCGAAAGCGGTGCCGATGTCCATCGCCGCCAGCGCGGTAAACACCCGCGCGATCGCGAACAAGCCGACCAGGGCGATGGTGTCGGCCGAGGTAGCCAACAGCGAATGGGTACCGAAAATCGGAATGATCGCGGTCGCCAGTGCCATCGCGCCAAACTGCACGTAGGGCGACGCCCGGAACAACGGTGAGGCGGTCTGCGCCACTACCGCATCTTTCTTCAGCAGTTTGCGCAGCGTGCGGTAGGGCTGCAACAAGCCGGCACCACGGCGATTTTGCAGCCAGGCCCGGCATTGATCGACCAGACCGAGCAGCAACGGTGCGAGCGCAATCGCCATCACGGTTTCGCTGATCGCCAGAGCAAAGTTCAGCGCGTTCATAGCACGAACGCCAGCAGCGTCAACAGGGTGGCGAAGCTATACAGCAGGTACAGAGAAATATTGCCCTGCTGCAAAAAACTAACCCAGCGCGACAACATTTGCACCAACCGGATGATCGGCGCATAGATCAAGCCCCACCAGCGATCGGTGACCACGACCCGGTATTTGGGCGCGCTGTCGAACGCCGTCGGGGTCTGCCGCTGCACTTCAAAGAACGGTTCGAAGACGCGCCGAATTGGCTGGCCGAAACCTTCGGCGGTGTCCTGCATGCGCGGCGTCCACTGCGGATAACCGCAACCCCAGGGTGTGCAGAGCCGAATCCGGCCGTGGTACAGGCGGCGCACCAGCAGGAAGGTCAAAGCGACGCAAACCAGGATGCCGATACCCAGCGCCAGTGGGCTGTAGGAGGCCCGCTCGCTGGACAGCGGCATCACCGACCACCAGGTGGCAGCGCGTTCGCCGAGACTGCTGCCGATCAATTCCAGATTGACCCGATCCAGCGCGCGCAGCACCAACACCGGCAGCAGACCGAGCAGCACGCTGGTCGCCGCCAGCCAGATCAGTCCGGCGCGTTCGAGCAGGCCGGCATCACGCGCCGGCGGCGCTGTCGGCTCGCGCGACTGACCGAGAAAAATCACCCCGAAAAACTTGACCAACACATAGCTGGCCAGCGCCGTGGTCAGGGCAAACACCGCGACGCCCAGTGGCGCCAGCATGTTGATCAAGGTATGTGGCAGACTCGGCGTCAACAGATAGGATTGCAGCAACAGCCACTCGGACACAAAGCCGTTCAATGGCGGCAAACCGGCCATCGCCAAGGTGCCGATCAGCGCCATGCCAGCGACCCAGGGCATGTGCCGCAGCAGGCCGCCCAGTTTGCCGAGACTGCGCTCACCGGTGGCGTGCATGACCGAGCCGGTAACCAGAAACAACAGGCTTTTGAATTGTGCGTGATTCAGGCAGTGGTAGAGCGTCGCCGCCAACGCCAACGCCGACAGCGTACCCATGCCCATGCCACGAAACAGCAGCGCCAGTCCCAGGCCACTGAAAATCAGCCCGATATTTTCGATCGACGAATACGCCAACAGGCGCTTCATGTCGGACTGCACCGCCGCGAACACGGCGCCAAACAAACCGGTCAGGCCACCGACCACCATCACCACCACGCCCCATCGCCATTGGGTGTGTGGCAGCAAGTCAAAACTTACCCGCACCATGCCGTAGATCGCGGTTTTCAGCATGACACCGCTCATCAACGCCGACACCGGCGACGGCGCCGCCGGGTGCGCTTCGGGCAACCAGACATGCAGCGGCAGCAATCCGGCCTTGGCACCAAAACCGAACAGCGCCAATCCAAAAGCGACGCTGGCCCAGGCCGGCGCCAGGTCGGCCGCGCGCATGGCATCGAAGGTAAATTGCCACGAGCCGCCTTGCAAAACACCAAAGCAGAGCAGCAAGCTGATCGCGCCGATATGCGCCAGCAACAAATACAGAAAACCGGCGGACTGCACCTCCGGCACGCGGTGCTGGGTGGTGACCAGGAAATACGACGACAGCGCCATCGTCTCCCAGGCGACCATAAACGCGAACGCGTCATCGGCCAGCACGACCATCGCCATGCTGGCCAGAAACACGTGGTATTGCAGACCCATCAGCCCGGGGGCGGTGCCATCGCCTCCGCGAAAATAGCCGGCGGCAAACAGCGAAATGCCGGTGGTGGTCACGCCGATCAGCGCGAGAAAAAATGCCGATAGCGCATCCAATCGCAGATGCATCGGCAAATCCGGCAAGCCGATCGCCAGAATGCGGGTTTCGGTCGCGCCGAAAATGGCCAGCACCGCCGCCACCGCCATCGCCAAACCCATCGCGGCGCCCAGCGGGAACAAGGTGCGGCCGACCCAGGCCACGTTGCGCGGCGCGATCAGGCCGAGCAGCCCGACGGCAAACCAGGCCAGCACCAGGGCAAGAATGATCGACAACGGCGTCAACGACATCGTCGGCGATTCCTCAGTGCCGCCAGTTGGCTTGGATCGGCAAACGTTCGTGAGGCAACGCCGCGACCGATCAGCACACCCGCCAGCCAGAATCTTGCGCAGGCATCGGCAGACGGAAAAGTTTCCCGATAATGACCAACGGTTGGGTAAATGGCGGCGATACGCATGGCAAGCGGCCATTGTCGCCGGGGTCGGTCGTAAAGTAAACGATCCGCAATGCCTGTCGAAGGGCGTTGTTGGTGGCAGTCAGCCGACCAGCACCGCGATTGCAGAACACTGGCGCCGACCTAGGTCTGGCTGGCTGCTGGCGTGGCGATGCGTTGCGACAACTGCACGGTGAAGGTCGCCCCAAGTCCCGGGCCTGGCGAACTGGCGTGGACGCTGCCGCCGTGCAGTTCCACCAGGTCCTTGACGATGGCAAGGCCGAGACCGGTCGAAGTCTCGCCCGCGGTTGGCCGCGCCGACAAGCGTTGAAACCGTTGAAACAAGCGCGGCTCATCGTCGCGCCGAAAACCGGGCCCATCATCGCGAACAATGATGCTGACCTGCTGCTCGACCAGCTTCAGCTCGACCTCGATGCGGCCATTGAGCGGACTGAACTTGACCGCGTTGCCGAGCAAGTTGTCGAGCACCTGTTGCAGCCGTTCCGGATCGGCTTCGACCCTGGCGGCTTGGCTGCCGAGCAGGGAAATCTGCTGGCCTTTGGCAGCGGCGCGCTCGCGAGTTCGCTCGATCGCTTCGGTCACCAGCTGATGCAGGTCGATATTTTGTGGATGCAGCACTACCCGGCCAGCATCGAGCGCGGCGGCTTCGAGCAAATCGCCGAGCATGCGCAAGGTGCGCCGGGTAGCGGTGGCAATAATGCCGGCGTAACGCTGGATGTCTTCTGCGGTCGCCCGATCCGCGCGGATCAAATCGGCAAAGCCGAGGATGGTACCCAGGGGATTGCGCAGGTCGTGGGCGGCCATGCCTAGCATTTCGGTCTTGAATTGATCCGCCTCTTCGGCCCGCGTCTGCGCCCGCTCGGCCGCCGTCAGCGCACTGCGCAGTTGGTCGCCGACTTGGCGCAGTCGTTCATTGACGCGTTCGCGTTCCCAAAACCGGAAACCCAAGACGGCGGCCAGCAGCAACGCCAACACCACCGCCACCAACAGCACTCGGCGAACCACCTGTTCGCGCGCGATCAGTCGCTGGCTGAGTTCGGATTGATCGCGCAAACGACTGAGCTCGCGTTCGCGTTCTTCGGCTTGATAGCGACTGGCGAGCAAGTCATAGCGCGCCCGACTTAGTTCGGAAAACCAATGCTCGCGACTTTGCGTGTACGCCCGCTCCGCCGCCAGTGCCCGTGCGAGTTCGCCACGGGCTTCGAAAATATCGGCGAGTTGTTGATGGATCGGCATCAGCAAGGTCGAGTTGTTGCTGGCATCGGCCAGTCGGTAGGCGCGTTCGGTGTAGCCGAGTGCCTCGTTCAAAATCGTCTGTCGCTGGGCCTCGGTGGCGGCAGACGCGTTCGTCAGCCGGTTCAAGTGCAGGCGCCCGATCGCGGTCAACGTTTCGGTGATGGCGGTCTTGTCGCCGATGCTGGAGGCCAGATCGAGCGCTTGCGTGTAGGCCGCCAATGCCGCCGACTGATCGCCGCTCTGTTCGCGTGCCCGCGCCTGAATCGCCAGCGAAGTGGCTTCGCCGATGCGGTCATCGGTTTGCCGTTGGATGGCCAGCGCACTGGCAATCTCGACCAAGGCCGGTTGCGCCTTGTCGGCCTGCAAGTCGAGTCGCGCTAGTCCCAACCAGATCGCGGCACGATCCTGCGCCGGGATGGTTTGATCGGGCGTCAGCGCCGCCAGATGCTCGCGCGCTTTCTGAAATTGTTCGCGCGCATTGACGTAATCCCGACGCGATTCGAATACCTTGCCGATGTTGATCATCGACGCGATCACCCCGGCGGGATCGTCCAGCGCCTGCCAGGTCGCCAACACCTGCTGATGCAATTCCAGGGCCTCGGCTTCCAGTCCCTGCAATTCGTAGGTGACGCCCAAACTGTTGCCGAGTTGCGCAACCAAGCGCAAGTCACCCAGTTTTCTGGCTTCGGCTTCAGCGCCACGCAACGTGGTGGCGGCTTGTTGCAGGTCGCCACGCAGTCGCGCGATACGACCGAGGTTGTGCAAGGCCTCGATCCGACCGCGTTGATCCTGCGCCGTGGTCGCGGCCAACAGGGCCTCGTTGGCCAGGTGGGTGGCGCGATCCGGGTCGGTGCGCGCCAATTTGAGGGCGTTGTCGTTCAGCGCTTGCACCCGCTCGGCCCGATACGCCAGCGCCGTCGTCGCTGTCGGCGGTTGCGGCGACGCCGCTAGCAGAGGCCATCCGCCCAACAGCAGCAGCCCGCAGGCGATCCAGCGCGCCGACCACGGCGCCGACGTGGCGCGCGGTTTAGTCGCCATCAAGTCCTGTATTTGCCATCGGTGGGTGGGTTTCGCTGACATCGACTGGATTCGGGCGCACTCCCGCAACAGCGCGCATCATGCCGCAATTGCGAATAAAAGTTTCGATTGGTTGCGGTCAGCGCGGGCAACGCGTTCCGGCGATCATTCCATGCCGACGCGGTCGGCACCGACCTGGCGGTCAAGGATCGAGCAGTGCGCGCAGATAGGCCGCCCGCTCCGGTGGGCTCATCGCCGCCAATTTTTGCCGCAGCAGGGCGCGCTCCGGCGCTGCCAATGTCTGCAGGTGGGCGTGCAGGCGTTGGCGTTGTTCGGGGCTCAACGACTGCACCAGTGCGTTGAGCTGCTGGCGTTGCGCCGGGGCCATCGCTGGTGCCCCCATCGGCGCCCCGGGTCGCTGATCGCCGGGCCAAGCGGCACCATCACGGTTCTGCCGGAACGCCTGGCGTTCGGCCGGCGTCATCGCTTCGAAACGCTGGCGCAAGGCCCGGCGCTGATTCGGCGGCAATTGCTGGAAACGACCAAAGGCCTGCCGCAGGCGGCGTTTCTGGTCAGTGGGCAAGCGTTGAAACTGCTGATAACGCTGACGCAAGCGCTGTTTCTCGACTTCCGGCATCGCTTGCCATTGACCAAAACGCTGACGGCTCTCAGCGCGATCTTCCGGGCTCATCGTCGCCCAGCGCGCCGCGCCCTGGCGCAGACGCTGCCGGGTTTCGGCCGGCAGGCTCGGCCACTGCTCGGCAAACGGCATCAGCACGGCGCGCTCGGCGGGCGCGAGTTGCGCCCAGGCGAGATTGTCAGCGGCCGCGCGCTCCGCCGCGCACAAGGCATCGGCCAGGCTGAGCCCGAGGCTAGCGATCAGCAGGAGCAGGCGGGGGATTCGGCGTTGGGTCATCGGCTGCGGTGGTGTCAGTGGCGGGGAGGGGTTCTGCATTCACTGCGGGTTGGCTGGTAGGTAGCCAGGTATCGATTTCGAGCGGGTCATCTGGCCCGCCTTGGGCAGGGTCGAATTCGCCGAGATACAGCAACATCTCCAGGCTCGGCGCCGGGCTGGTGGTAGCTGGGTCAACCGCAGCGGCGGCATTTAGCCACCCGCAGCAGTGGAGTCCAACCAAGCATAAAACTCCCAATCGGAAACCAGCGCCAGATTGTCGGCGCCGGCCACCAGATCGAAATCTTCGGCGCTGCTCGCGGTCGCCGCCGCCGGTGTTGGCAAGGTCGGCGGCAGCGGCCGCGATCCGGGAACCACGAATAGCGCCAGCGCCAAGCTCAAAGCCGTAGCTAAAACATAAGTCGGCCAGCGCCAGCGAGGGCGCCGACCGAACTCGATCAGCGCGGCCTGACGAGCACGATTCAGCCGCGACTGCGTCGCCCAGTCCAGCGCGCTGGCGTCGGCATCGAGTTCGCGGTGGATTTCGGTCAGCCACGGGGCCAGTTCGTTTTGCGGCTCAAGCGAGCGGGGGGGTTTCATGATGACTCTCCAGGCGCAGCTTGAGACTAGCCAGCGCGCGCGACAAGTGGGTTTTGACACTGCCTTCACTACATTTCATCGCGGTCGCGGTTGCGGCCACGTCCAGACCTTCCCAAACCCGCAGTAAAAAACACTGGCGCTGGCGCAACGGTAGCGCCTGGATCGCCGCGTGTACGGCCTGCCCGGTCTCGGCATCGGCGGTCCGTCGATACGGCCCCGGTTCGGCCGCATCGATGATCGCTTCGAGGCCATCGTCGGCGGCCTCGCCGTGGCGGGAATCGCGGACCAGCCAACCGAACCAGCGACTGCGCACCTGATTGCGACGATGGAAGTCGAGGATCTTGCTATCGAGCACCCGATAGAACAACGGTGGCCATTCGGTGCCGGGCTTGTCGCGATAATGGCGGACGAAACCGAGCATGCTTTCCTGGACGATTTCGAGCGCGTCGTCACGATTGCCGGTGGCGTATTCGGCCATGCGCAAGGCGCGACGTTCCACGTCTTTCAGAAACCGATCGAGTTGCTTGCGCACTCGTTCCTGGTCGCCGGTGGCTAGCGTTGCGTTCACGTCGTTTGCATTCACTGACCAGACGATGGCGTTCATTCTAGGCGGCTAGTGGGGATTTGTAGCGATTAACGCAGGCGTCCGCTAGCGGTTGACCGTGGCCTCGAAATCTGCCCCGGCGTGATCCTTCCACCGAGTCAATGTTCCACAGCCCCCCGGCGACCACCCACGGCAGCGCTCGAGGCCGACCGCAGCGCCCCGTTTTTACTCACGTTGGGTTTGTAACGTGTTGAAAGTATTGTGTTTATTTACATGGCAATTTTTTGACCAAGGCGCTCCGGCGCGGCGCTAGTGCGGGCGATAGCGGACTTGTTCCAAGGCCTGTCCACCGGGTTATCCACAAGCACTGTGGACAAGTCGGATTGTTGAATAAAATCATCAAGTCAGCGCTTGCTGCTGACATCCGGGACGAAGTTTGGCGCCGAAGCCTTCCCGCAAGTTCAATTTCTCGCGGTGCCGCCCGGCCTTCGGCCACTAGACTGCGCGCCCGTCGGCTAGCCAACCGCCGTCGGTCCCCGTCCGTTACCGCGCAAGCTAAGGCGTCGCGCAGAAATAACTTACCCATCTTGCTGGTCCTTATCGCCCGCCTGCGTCGTTGCACAAAGCGTCACATAGTCCGACTATGCTCCAC
>PEUI01000207.1 GCA_002785585.1 Lysobacterales bacterium CG02_land_8_20_14_3_00_62_12 | reverse complement strand
CAACGGATAAAAGGTACTCCGGGGATAACAGGCTGATACCGCCCAAGAGTTCATATCGACGGCGGTGTTTGGCACCTCGATGTCGGCTCATCGCATCCTGGGGCTGTAGTCGGTCCCAAGGGTATGGCTGTTCGCCATTTAAAGCGGTACGCGAGCTGGGTTCAGAACGTCGTGAGACAGTTCGGTCCCTATCTGCCGTGGGCGTTGGAGGTTTGAGAGGGGCTGCTCCTAGTACGAGAGGACCGGAGTGGACGTATCTCTGGTGTTCCGGTTGTCACGCCAGTGGCACTGCCGGGTAGCTATATACGGAAGAGATAACCGCTGAAAGCATCTAAGCGGGAAACTCGCCTCAAGATGAGACCTCCCGGGGACTTGATCCCCCTAAAGGAACGATGTAGACCACGTCGTTGATAGGCTGGGTGTGTACGACCGCGAGGTTCAGCTAACCAGTACTAATGATCCGTGCGGCTTGATCATATAACCTCAAAACGCTTCGCCTCGATGACACATCGAAGCACCCAAACGCCCTTGTTACGTCCCATCCCCCATGCGAGTCCGCGCTTACCGCGCGACTCCGTTTGCCTTCCTGGCGACCATAGCGACGTGGCCCCACCCGATCCCATCCCGAACTCGGCAGTGAAACGCGTCTGCGCCGATGGTAGTGTGGCCTAAGCCATGCAAGAGTAGGTCATCGCCAGGATCTTTACCCCTCAAAGCCCGTAGCCCCATGCTGCGGGCTTTGTCTTTGGGGCTTTGTCTTTGGGGCTTTGTCTTTGGGCCCTTTTGCCTCTCGGGCTTCGCCCCGCCCGCAACAGGTCATCGCCAGGATCTTTGCCCCTCAACGCCCGTAGCCTCGTGCTGCGGGCTTTGTCTTTGGGGCGCGAGTGAACGAGTCAGCGAGGCAGGCCGCACTCAACGTAGCGTATTGCGCCGGTCGGCTTACAAACCGTGAGCGGCTTCGGCGACGGCGTGGAACAGAGCGCGGCCTTTGTTCATCGACTCTTTCCATTCCAGTTCGGCGACGGAATCGGCGACCACGCCACCGGCGGCTTGCACGTGTAGCACGCCGTCTTTGATCACGGCGGTGCGGATGGCGATGGCCAGGTCGGCTTGATCGTCGAAGCCCCAATAGCCGACCGCGCCGCCATAGACGCCGCGCTTTACCGGTTCGAGTTCGGCGATCACTTCCATCGCACGCACTTTGGGCGCGCCGGTCAACGTGCCGGCTGGGAACGTGGCGCGCAACACATCCATGAAACTGAGGCCAGGACGAATCTTGCCGACCACTTCGCTAACGATGTGCATGACGTGCGAATAGCGCTCGATCACCATTTGTTCGGTCACCTGCACCGAACCCACTTCGCTGATCCGGCCAACATCATTGCGGCCAAGATCGATCAGCATCAGGTGCTCGGCCAGCTCTTTCGGATCGGCCAGCAGTTCTTGCTCCAGCGCTAGGTCTTCGGCTTCGCTGCGGCCCCGTCGGCGGGTGCCGGCAATGGGCCGCACTACCACTTGGCCACCCTGCACGCGCACCAGGATCTCTGGCGAGGAACCGACAATCTGGGCGTTGCCGAGGTCGACAAAGTACATGTATGGCGAAGGGTTCAAGCCGCGCAGTGCGCGATAGACATCGAGTGGCCGCGCCCGGTACGGAACCGACAAGCGCTGGCTGATTTGTACCTGAAAGACATCGCCAGCGAGCACGTATTGCTTGCTCTGATCGACTGCTGCTAGAAACGCCGCCTTCGGAAAACTCGAGACAAAATGCGATTCGTCGATGGCGCTGGGGTCGACCAATTCCGGATACGCCGCCCCGGATTGACGCAATCGCCGCGCCAGCGCATCAAGTCGCCGCAACGCGCGTGGATAGGCGCGCGGATCAGCCGGATCGGCATTGACGATCAAAAACAATTTGCCGCGCAGGTTGTCGAATACGGCCAGTTCTTCGGCCAGCATCAGGCAGATATCGGGCATGCCAAGGCGGTCGTCATTGTGCAGCGCGGCCAACTTGGGCTCGATGTAGGCGGCGCACTCGTAACCAAAATATCCCACCCAGCCGCCACAAAATTTGGGCAATCCGTCAAGCACCGGCGCGCGGTATTGCTGCTTGATGGCTTCGATCTCGGCCAGCGGATCGGCCACTTCGCGATCACTGATGACAACGCCTTCGTCTTCTTCGATCAGGCGGTGACCAAAGACCTTGATTACCCTGCGGGCCGGCAGACCGATGATCGAATGTCGGCCCCAGCGTTGGCCGCCTTCAATCGACTCGAACAAATAGGCGTAGGGGCCATCGACCAATTTCAGATAGACCGATAACGGCGTATCCAGGTCTGACAGCACTTCGCGCACGACCGGAATCCGGTTCATGCCGATGGCGGCGTAAGCGTCGAATTCAGCGGCGGTCAAGGTCATGGCAGATGGTTTTCCAGAGGGCTGACGACAACCGGTTTGAAGTCGCCGAGGCAGCGCAGACGATCACGGCTTCGGTCGCTGCATGCCGCGCAACTTTAGTTGAAACTCGACGCCGTTGTCGCCAGGCAGATTTTCGGCGCTGGCCGAGCCCTGATGCGCCGCGGCGATCAAACGCACGATGTACAGGCCCAGCCCTAAGTGTGGTACCACGCCGGTGGCCCGCAGGTTGCCGGTGTCGCGCAGACTGACCATCGAATCAAACAGCCGTTCGTGCATTTTTTGCGGCAGCGGTGGCCCTGAGTTGGCCACCGCAATCAGCGCGCCATCGGTTTCGGCGCTGAGCTGGATACGAATCCAGCCGTCTTCGGGGGTGAAGCCACGAGCGTTGTCGAACAACTTGTCCAGCGCTTGTGCAATCAGCTCGGGCGCGCCGTAAAACGCCACGGCTTGCTCTGGCAGCAACACGTGTACGGTACGGTTACCGGCCAATTGCCGATACGACTCGGCGTAACCACGGACCACCTCGGTCAAGTCGAAGTCCTCGCCCTCGGCGGCGTCGATGGCTCTTTCCATGCGGCTGGCTTCCGACATCGTGCGCAGGATGCCCCAGAGTCGATCCGCGCCATCACGGGCCCGCGCGGCATAAACCCGCGCCGCTGGCGGCAACGCCTCGTGGTCCATGTTGTCCAGCGACGAGCGCACGATCGCCAGCGGCGTGTTCAACTCGTGCGACAGCTTGCTCGCCAGTGTTTTCAGGTAGTCGTTGTAGTCGCCGATCTCGCCCAGCAATTTGGCGAAACTGCGTGCCAGATCGCCGATCTCGTCGGTGGCATTGAGGTGCGGCAATTTCGGATCGAGACGGCCGTCGGGTTTGAGCACGCGCTCGGTCGCATGGTGCAAGCGGCGAATGCGCAAACTCAATACGCCAGCGAAGCCGAACAGCACCAGACCCGCCACCAACACCGCCAGCAGACTGGCCGCAATCAATTTCGCCACAGCGCGATTGGCCAGCACCAGCAGCGCTTCACTCGGTCGCTCATAGACCAGGGCGGCACGGGTGTCGCCATGCCAGCGCATCGGCACCGCCGCCGCCACGATCACCGCGCGCTCATCGGTCGACGGCCGCCAAACGCTGGCCGGAATGCCAGACAATGCAGTGAACACTTCCACTGCATCGAGTTGCTGGCGATCCCAGGCGTAGTCTGCCGCACGACTCAAGGGCGGCGCCAGCAGCAGGCGATAGAGCAAGGTGTACCAGCGATTGCGCGTGGCTTTCGGTGCTTCTTTGTCAGACACGTTCAAGCCACCGGCCTTGGCCAGTACGCGGCCGTCGGCGTCGATCAAGCGCATGCGCGTGCCCTTGCTCGCCAGTGCGCTCATCGCCTGGGTCATGGCGCCATTGGGCCACCATAGCCAAGCCGGAAATGCTTGCGGGTCGAGCCCGGCAAATAGCGCGATCCGGCGACTAACACTGCCATCCTGCAAATCGATGGCATCGATGGCGATGCCATCACCGTCACGCCCGCCGCTAAGCGCAAACTCAATGCGGTAGCCGCTGCGGGTCTCCTGCCAGACGCCCGCCAGATCGATCGCGGCGGTGGCCGGCTCGGCCAGCACCTGCAAGTTGCCCGGGGCCGCATTGCCGATCCGAAACCGGCGTTCGCGGAGGTGGCCACCGATGCGCAATTGCACTTCGTCGCCGCTGGATTGGCTACCCACATCCTGGCGGTTGCGACTGGCATCTTGCATTTCGATAAGACCGAACAACGTATTGCCGCGCGCTGCCAAGCGCAGCGAGAGCCGACCATCGGCACTGCGGATCGGGGCCTGATCGAGGTGCGCCCAGTCGTCATCACTGCCATCGAGTAGCAGTCCACGCGGCGCCACGCTCAACCGGATCGACCGTCCCAGCGCCGGAATGACCGGACCGGTGGCGACCAGCGCCTGCGCCAGCGCCTGCGCCGAAGCCAACTGCGCCTGTTCCTGGCCCTGTCGCAGCAATATTTCCATTTGTTTGACGAACTGGAATCCGGCCCACGGCAGAACCAAGGCAACCAGCGCGACCAGCAGCAGTTTGATCCGTAACGACATCGCTTGGCGCCCAACGAGCAACCCAATTTCATAAGGTAGTGCAGATCGGCGCAGCGGATCCGGTCCAGAACACAGCCAACCGAGGATAGCGGTAGGTGGCGGCGCTTGGCCTCTCCTTCTGACGGCTTAACCCGCGCTCAAACCAGAGCCGGGTTCAAGGCTTCCAGCGATAACCGGCGCCATGCACGGTGTCGATCTCGTCGAAGGCCGGGTCAATCGCGATGAATTTCTTGCGAATCCGCTTGATGTGCGAGGTGATGGTCGCATCATCGACCACCACTTGCGCATCGCGCATCAACTGGTCGCGCGATTTCAGATGGCCGGGGTGGCGCACCATCGTATGCACCATCCAGAACTCGGTTACGGTGAGTGGCACTTCGGCGCCGTTCCAGGTGACCTGCATGCGTTCCGGCAGCAACGACAGTAAACCCTGCTGCAACACCGCCTCGGCGCCCTGCGGACGGCGCAGCGCATCGATTCGGCGAAACAGGGTGTTGATGCGCGCAGTCAAATGCGGCAACGACACGTCCTTGGTCAGATAATCGTCGGCGCCCAGCCGCAGGCCGGAAATCACATCAAAATCGGAATCGCGCGCGGTCAGAAAAATGATCGGCAAAGTCGCCGACTTCTGCCGCAATTCGCGGCACAGATCGAAGCCGCCCTCGGGTTCGTCGCCGAGACCGATATCGATCAGCACCAGATCCGGCAGCCGCAAATCAAAAGCACGACTGGCTTCGGGGTGCGAGGCGTAAACCTGCACCTCAAAGCCAAGGCGGCGCAGCGCGTCGGCATAGTTGGCGCGAATGGCGGGTTCGTCTTCAACAATCGCAATGGCACGGGCCATAGGGGACTCCTCTGCAGCGGTGGGCATTATGTGAACCCGGCAGAGCTTAGTTTCGCCACCGCCCGTTCGACAACTGCCAGCACCACTATGCCCGGAAAAAGGCCGCAACCGTGGCCCCTCACGAAGCGTTCCGCGCATCCAGGTGGCGTATCTGTCGGCTTGGGGTGGCGCTGCGCTTGCCGGTATCACGGGGCGGCGGCAAGCTGCTGTCGGTGGCCTCGAAGGCTAGCCGACTGCGGCCACCGCAGCCGCGATAATCGGCGATCAGCGCGGTGGCAACTTCGGCGGCAGGCAGACCGCGCGCGACCGTCAAATAGTCATAAACCAGATGGACCATGCGCTCGTGGGCGAAGGCGTGGGTCTGCGCGGTGTGGCGATAGAGCCAGTCACCAAATTCGGCGAAGTGCTGGAACGGTTGCCCGGCCAACAACAGTTGCAGACTGCGCGCATAGCGACCGGAATTGGCCAGCAGCTCCCAGTAGCGGGCAAATCGCGAGAGCCGCTGCATGCTCGGAAAATCAATGTCGGCGGTGGCCAGAATGTTGTACGGCGGCTCTGGGTTGAAACGCAGATCATAAGCCTCGGTGTGGCGCGCAATCGGCGCCCCGCGCAGTCGTTTGAGAATGCCAAACTGAATTTCATGCGGCGCCAAGCCGACCAATCGATCAAAGCCCTGGCCGAAGGTCGTGACGTTTTCACCCGGCAGTCCGGCGATCAGATCGACGTGCAAATGCGCTTGACTGTGTGCTTTTAGCCAGCGCAAATTGGTTTCGGCCTTGGCGTTGTCCTGGCGTCTGGCGATGCGCGCCTGCACTTCCGGATCGAAGGTCTGGATGCCAATTTCAAATTGCAGCGTGCCCTTGGGAAAACGGGCGATCGCCTGCTTCAGGCGCTCCGGCAGATGGTCCGGGATCAATTCGAAGTGAACGTAGGGCAGGTCGTCCGGGGTCGCCGCGATCCGCTGCAAAAAGAACTCGATGATCGCCAGCGAAGCGTCGATCTTCAGATTGAAGGTGCGATCAACGAACTTGAACTCACGGGCGCCGCGTGCCCACAAAGTAGCCAGTTCGTCGAGAAATGCCGCCAGCGGAAACGCCCAGGCGCTGCGGTCTAGCGCCGACAAGCAGAACTCGCATTTGAACGGGCAACCGCGCGAAGCCTCGACATATATGTAGCGTTTGGCAATGTCTTCTTCGGTGTATTCGGCATAGGGCAGGGCCAGCGCCGCCAGCGGTGGCTGCTCGCCGACGACGATCCGGTTCGCCGGTGGTCTGCCAGCCAGCAAATCACGCAACAGCCGCGCAAAACTGATATCGCCCCAGCCGGTGACCACATAATCGGCCAGCGCGCAGATCCGCTGCTGGTCGACTTCGTGGCTGACCTCCGGCCCTCCCAACACGATCCACAATTGCGGTGCCAGGCGCTTGAGTTGCGCCACCAGTCGGGTGGATTCCTCGACGTTCCAGATGTAAACGCCAAGCCCGAGCACGCGCGGTGAAAGCGCCAGAATGCGCTCGGCCATTTCTTCCGTCTTTTGACCGACCACAAATTCCAGCAGGCAACTGTCCGCGCGCAACTCGCCGAGATTGGCGCGCAAACAACGCAGCCCCAGTGAGGCATGGGGATAGCGCGCATTCAACGTGGACAGAACGATCTTGGTCATGGCGGCAGGGCATCGGCTGGCGGCAACCGCCGAGCGCAGCGGATCATGTCGACAGATTAACAGCAGCCAGTGGCTTCGCTGGTGGTGCGCGCACGGCAACGATTTCGCTGCGTAGCGACGCCAGTTTCGGCCGCGCCGTGCGCGTTGACCCATTCGCAGCGAACTTCAATCCAACGCTGCCTTCGCCAACGCCACCGCTTGATCCTCGCTGACACCGGCATTGACGCTGAGCTCCAGCGCGTGGCCCTGCCGATCCTGGAACCAGAGGCTGTCGGTCGCAAACTTGTCGTGGCGCAGGTGGCTGATCAGCAAACCCTCACGCACAACGACTTTGCCTTTGGCCTCGGCTTCAACGAAATGGCGCCAGGCCGTTTCCTGCAATGCGCTGTTGGCCAGCGAAAAATAGCGCGTCTTGATCGCGCCGGACTCGTTGCTATCGCCGTAGCTACACGCCGAGTACAACTTCTCTTTCTCCGGCTGACGCACGAACTGCTGGCCGACAATGGCGCTGACCTCATCAAGCGTAAGCTGCGCACACAACGCCGCTATCGACAAGCGCGCCGACTTCGGTCCGTGGGCGGTTTCCTTGGCGATACGGCTGGCTGTGGTCTCGGCCTGGGCTGATGCCGCCACTGCCAGCAGGATCGCAAACGTAATCCAGACCTTGTGCATGGGGTGGTTCCTTGTGCGGGGTGATGGGTTTTGCCGACCGCAACTGCGTGGCGTCCATTCGCTGGGTTTCGGCGCCAATGGATGGTGCCAATCAGCATCAACGTCGCCACGGTTTTGTGCCCAGCCTGACCTTACAACCAGCGCCGCACCCGGCGTTGGTAGGCAGCAAAATCGCTGCCGAACTTGGCGGTCAATGCCCGCTCTTCCGGGATGATCTGAAAGCGATTCAGGTACGTCACCAAGACCGCGACCCCGCCCAGACTCAAGCTATTGCCCAGAACCACCGACCACCCAAGCAGCGCGAGCGACAAACCCAAGTACATCGGATTGCGACTGAATCGATAGATGCCGGTGCGGACCAACACCGACGTGGCCTGCGGCCGAGTGGGACTGACGGTGGTGCCAGCACGCCGAAAAGTAGCGGCGCCGAGGACCACGCAGACAGCACCCGCCAGCACCAACAGTAAGGCGACCTTCCGCTGGTAGGGCAGGTGCCAGGAAAAAGCCGGCGTCAGCACCGATAGCAGCCACATCCCGGTACCGATCAACAGCGTCAAGAGCGGCGGTGGTAGTTTCAATTCGAGTGCGTTCATGGTGGCCTGCGGTAAAAAATGGAAGTGCGACATCGACCGGCGATCGTGGATGGCTTCGGCGCAAACCGAAGCGCCGGCGCGCCGTTGCGGATTGACCTGGCCGATACCGACGCGGCCAGCGAAGTTTATCGCCAACCGCCAGCGGAACGCTGCCAGCTTTCATCAATGCTACCTATCAATCAAACATAAAGAATCAATTGGCTAAATAGAGCCCGCTGTTGGTTAATGGCATCCCGCTGCTGAGGACGTGCTTTCAGGCGCTGGAGAGGAATTGCCGCTCCTGCCTAAAAAGCAAAATCGGCGGCATCGTTGTTGACCACCAACGCTACGCACCGTCGATTCGACGGCGTTGCCGCTCAATACACTGACCTAGGAAATACCCATGCCAACCACAACGAAGTGCCCGTTCCAGCCCACCGCCGCCAGTGCCACTGCAAAGTCGAATCGGGACTGGTGGCCGAACCAACTCAACCTGAATATCCTGCACCAACATTCGTCTATGTCCGATCCCATGGACAAGGACTTCAACTACGCCGAGGCGTTCAAGCATCTCGATCTTGCTGCCGTGAAGCAGGATTTAGCGGCGCTGATGACCGACTCGCAAGATTGGTGGCCAGCGGATTATGGCCACTACGGACCCTTGTTCATTCGCATGGCGTGGCACGATGCCGGCACTTACCGCATCAGCGACGGCCGCGGCGGCGCGGGCAGCGGCAACCAGCGCTTCGCCCCGCTCAACAGTTGGCCTGACAACGTCAATCTGGACAAGGCGCGCCGACTGCTGTGGCCGGTCAAACAAAAATATGGCCGCAATATTTCCTGGGCCGACCTGATGATCCTCGCCGGCAACGTCGCGCTGGAATCGATGGGCTTCAAGACCTTTGGTTTCGGCGGCGGGCGGGCGGACATCTGGGGTCCGGAAGAAGACACCTACTGGGGCGCCGAGGCGAGCTGGTTGGGCGATGACCAACGCTACGCCGGCGAGCACGATCTCGAAAACCCGCTCGCCGCCGTGCAAATGGGGCTGATCTACGTCAACCCGGAAGGCCCGGGCGGCAACCCGGATCAGCTCGGCTCCGCGCGCGACGTGCGCGAGACCTTCGCGCGGATGGCGATGAACGATTATGAAACCGTTGCGCTCACCTGCGGCGGCCATACCTTCGGCAAGTGCCACGGCGCCGGATCGGCCACGAACGTGGGGCCGGAGCCGGAAGCCGCACCGATCGAGCAGATGGGTCTGGGCTGGAAGTCGGGCTTCAAGAGCGGCAAGGGCGGCGACCAGATCGGCAGCGGCCTGGAAGGCTCTTGGACGCCGACCCCGACGCAGTGGGACATGAGCTACCTGGACATGCTGTTCGGCAACGATTGGGTATTGACCAAGAGCCCGGCGGGCGCCTGGCAGTGGACGCCGAAGGAAGCCACCGACAGCAACCTGGCCCCGACTGCGCATGATGCGTCGAAGCAAGCGCCGATCATCATGACCACGGCAGACATGGCGATGCGCATGGACCCGGCCTATGAAAAGATCGCGCGCCACTTCCACGGCCACCCGGACGAATTCGCCGATGCCTTCGCCCGCGCCTGGTTCAAGCTCACCCACCGCGACATGGGGCCCAAAGCGCGCTACCTCGGTCCGGAAGTGCCGAAGGAAGATCTAATCTGGCAAGACCCAATCCCGGTCGTCGACCATCCGCTGATCGATGCGCAGGACATTGCCGCACTCAAGGTCAAGCTTCTGGCGTCGGGCCGGTCGGTCTCGCAATTGGTCGCGACCGCCTGGGCGTCGGCCGCCACCTACCGTGGCTCCGACAAGCGCGGCGGCGCGAACGGAGCACGCATCCGTCTGGCACCACAGAAAGATTGGGAGGTCAACCAGCCCGCGCAATTGGCGCAAGTGCTGACGGCGATCACAGCGGTCCAGAGCGAGTTTAACGGTGCGCAATCGGGCGGCAAGAAAGTCTCGCTCGCTGACCTAATTGTGTTGGCCGGGTGTGCGGGTGTCGAGCAAGCGGCGAAGCACGCCGGCCACGCGGTGACGGTTCCGTTCACGCCAGGGCGCATGGATGCCTTGCAAGCGCAAACCGATGCCGATTCGTTTGCCGTGCTCGAACCGATCAACGATGGTTTTCGCAACTACCGCAAAGGCAGCTCCGGCGTAGCGGCCGAGGTGTTGCTAATGGACAGGGCACAATTGCTGACCCTGACCGCGCCCGAAATGACGGTGCTGGTCGGCGGCCTGCGCGTTTTGAATGCCAACGTCGAACAGAGCCAGCACGGCGTTTTTACCCAACGCCCGGAGACGCTTAGCAACGACTACTTCCGGAACCTGCTCGACATGGGTACCGAGTGGCAGGCGGTCGCCGACGCACAAGAGGCGTTTGAAGGGCGTGATCGCAAAACCGGCAAGCGCAAGTGGACCGCCACCCGGGTCGATCTCGTTTTCGGTTCGAACGCCCAGCTTCGCGCCCTGGCGGAGGTCTATGCCAGTGCCGACGCGCAGCAAAAGTTTGTCCAGGACTTCGTCGCGGCCTGGAGCAAAGTGATGAACCTCGACCGCTTCGATCTGGGGTGATGGGGGCAGTGACGGCGACGTTTAGCAGTGGCGCTGGTCAACCCACCGTTCGGCAATTCAGAACGGTGGGTTGCACCCAACCTTGTATATCGTCATGCGGCTCAAACAGCTGATGAATATTGGAGACAAAACTCCAGCTCGATGGTGAGAATCGACGCCGGTTCAGCGCGTGACGGCGCGCGCTGTCGGTGCGTTGTTGCCGGTTTAACTCGAGTGCGATGGGCCCACTTACTCAAAGCCATCGCTGAATAACGCAACGGTGGGCGCGGCACAGTTGGCGCCGCGGACAGTGGCGAGTTCGAAGCGTGGCGCGGCGGCGATCGCCGTCGGCGTGATTGCGGTCGCCAGGGCGAAGCGCTCATCGGCGCTGGCCGCAGTCGTGACCGCGACCGTTAGCGATGTCAGAGCAAAACGCCGATCAGGCGTCGGCGCGTCGGTCACCGTGGTTGCCAAAGCTGTGGCGAGCCAGGCGCAGTCGACGAAGGCGCCGATCAATACCAGTAGCAAGGCGCTCAGAGCGCGCATTTCAAGGCACCTGCGATGGCGCACTTGGCGCGGCCGCAAACAGCGTGTCCAGTTGCTGTTGGATGCGCTTCATGATCTTGCGCAGATCAGCGTTTTCCGCGCGCAGCCGGACTAGTTCAGTTACTTGCAAGTCATGTCGTGCAGCCAGCTCCTGAATCGCTGCCAGTGCAGTGATGAAGGCGGGATGCAGATCCAACTGCAGAATCGAAGCGGACGGATCGGATTCGGCGCCGGGCAGGCGCTCGCCAGAAGATTGCACCGCTTCCGGAAACACCTTGGCAAACTCTTGCGCGATGACGTTGTAGTAGCGGCGGTCAACAATCGCCGGATGGGCTGCGCGATAGGCCTCGGTGTAGCGAAAACTGACCGGGCGCAGCGCCAGGATGCGATCCAGTGCGTGCGTGATCGATGCGATGTCGGTCTTGATGCGACGGTCAGAATTGGCCAACCAACTGCCAGCCGTGATCTTGGACGCGTTGCCTTCGACTTCGAGCGCATTGGCAGTGGGCAGACGGCTGATGCCGACGCGGGCGCTGACACTAGCATCTTCGACCCGGAGCAAAGTCTGGTCGCCACCGCTTTGCACTTCAAACGCGGCGCCAGTGCCGCTGCCGACGCCGCCGATGCGCCAGCGCGTCACGTTGTTGAAAAATCCCAGCGCCAGCAGGTTGCTGCTGCCATCGTTTTTGCCAATGGTGACGTGGGAAGAAACCGGGTTGTTGGTGTTGAGGCCAAGCCCGTTGTCGGCACGAACCAGAAACTGGTTGGGCCCAGTGGAAGTGAACGCACCGCCATTGGCGTCGCCCCAGACAAAACTTCCTTCGTCGCCATTGCTGTCACCCGAAACTGGCACACCGCTGCAGCTATTGAGGAAGTTGCTCGCCACGCTGGGGCGAACCTGCGCATTCGCTCCGCCGGCCCAGGAGCTGGTACCGCCGGCGCAGTTGCGAACGCCGCCACTCACGGTGCTGCCAACACCAGAAGCGGCATTGTCGATACCTCCCGATATGGCACTGCCGATGCCTTCCGCTTGGTTGGCAGAACCCCCCGACACCGAGCTGAGCTGACCCAAGGCGAAGTTGGATTGGCCGCCAGTGACCGTGGCCGACGCCGCATCGCCCAGGGTTCCGGCGGCGTTGCCAGCGATGTTGCCAGCGCCGCCACTTACCGTGCCAAAGTGGTCGGTGACCAGGTTGGGGTCGCTCGCGCCCGAATCATCGAACAGCCCCAATGGCAAGCCGCCGCCGGCCACTGTGGCACCGCGCACACCAGGGAAAATCTCGTTTTGATCGCTGCCGGACAAGAGATTGGCGGTGATGACTTGCGTACCCAACCGTAGATTGGGTTCGACTCGCAAGGCGCGGCTGTTGCCGGTACGAATTTCAATCGCTTGCGTGTCCTGCGTGCCCAGAAAATGCAGCGCTGGATCGGTACCGGTATCGCCAGTCGTGCTCCAACAAGTGCCGACCTGTGGCGTTGCCAGAGTTTTCTGGCGTGGCGAGATTTCGCTGAACGCGCCGACGCTGTCGCCATCGCGCACGCTCACTTGCAGCCACCAGGCGGCCGCGAGATCGCCGTTGCGGGCAAAATCGGCGGTCAATGTGAAGTGGCCGACGCGCACTTCGACATCTTCGAACGTCAGCCGGTCCGCCACGGCTATGCCGACATGCGGATCCCGGTAGGGCTCGATTTGCAGATCGTAGCGACCGTTGGCGGGTAGACCACCATCGAGCAACTGGCCTTCAAACAGGATCGGTGTAGCCGCTGTCGCGCTGGCCAGGACAAAACTTAGCACTGCGCTTGCGCGAAGCGGAAAATGCATAAAAAACTCCTGCGGGTGTTGGCGGTGCATCAGGTTGGAACGGCGCTGTCAGCGGCCCCGTGCCAGCAACGCTGGCGGCGTGGCGGGCTAGTCAAAGCCATCGGCAAACAGCGCTTCATCGAGTTGCAAAGCGTGCCGAGTCTGGATCATCGACACCGAGGCACCGGCGCTGCCTCCGGCCACGGCGGCCTGGATTTTGAACAGCAGTGGTCCGGTCATCGAGATGTCAAAGGTCATGCGCCATAACGAGCTAGTAAACGGCGTCATCGGGCCGAAGTCGACAAAACTGTTGCCACCATCCAGTGACACCGAAAGCACCGGCGCGGCAATCACATTGGCGGCGCTGTCGCGAACGCCCCAGAGGATACGGGACAGTGATTTGACGTAGGCAAAGGCGACGTCGGCATCACGATCCTGGGCGACGATGCGAGCGATACCGTTGCGTGCCTGTCCTTGCAGTAACGAAAACGTGCCGGTCAACAGCGCCTTGCCATCCAGTCCCAGGGCGATGCCGGTCACGGTGCCATTGGCGGTGACCGCAAAAGTGGGGTCGCCGACGCCACTGGCGAGTCGCCGCGTAATCAGCCCATTGCTGCCGCCAAGCAAGACCCGATTGTCGCCCTGTAATGCCAGCGATTGCACGCGCGCCACGTTGCCAGCAACCAGGCTCGCGTTGAAGGTGGTGTCGAGGCTGCCGGTAGCGTTGAGTCGCGCCACGCGTACCCGACTAGCACCGGCAATCGTGGTGAACTCACCGCCGATCAAGATGTCGTTGTTGGGCTGGATCAACAACGTATCGACGCGCCCGTTCGGTGCCGGATTGAAGCTCGCGTCGACGCTACCGGTACCATCAAGTCGGGCCAGATTATTGCGTGGAAACCCAGAAACGCTGCTGAAATTGCC
>PEUI01000284.1:5133-5356 GCA_002785585.1 Lysobacterales bacterium CG02_land_8_20_14_3_00_62_12 | reverse complement strand
GGATAGGCAGTTTGGCGCTTTCTTGTCGAACAGGTTATTGACGCCCACCGATACCTTGAGACCACCCAGGTAATCACCGTTCCAACTGGCTTGCAGATCATGGTAGACGAGTGCGCCGAGGTGATTGGTGCCGGCGAAAATCGGATCGCCACTATCATCCGTTCCATCCTGGAAGGAATCGCTGCAAACACCGATCGCTGGATCTGACGCGCCACCACAATCC
>PEUI01000284.1:2219-5062 GCA_002785585.1 Lysobacterales bacterium CG02_land_8_20_14_3_00_62_12 | reverse complement strand
GTTGGAGGTAATTTCCGGAATACCGCTGTCATTGACTTCAACGCCAACCTTGCGCGGCTGCACCACCGCGTTGGCGCCAACAGCGCTAAAGCTATCGACGTAAGTCGTCGACCAGTTCACGCCGAACTGGCCAAAGTCGGATTCCGGCAAGGCCCAGTTGAACTTGAAGTCCAATCCTTCGGTGGTGATCTGGCCGAGATTGACCAAGCGATTGGCGAAACCGCCAATGACGCCCGTGCTGGCGCGGGTAATGCCGTCGCAGAACTGTGGATCGAGCGTGTCAATGCACAGATTGAGCTGGGTCTGCGCATCGATCGCCTGGATCGCACCGCTCAACTCATGCCGATACCAAGTAACTTCCAGATCCAGCCGGTCCGACCAGTTGGCCTCGGTGGCAAACGCCGGGCTAAAGACAAAACCCGCTGAGTAACTATCCGCACTTTCCGGACTCAACTCAGGGTTGCCGCCGGTGGTGATCGAAATCTGTGAATTGGCCTGCTGTGCACCTACCGGCACACCCAAGGTCGCACAGTTGGCGGCAAGGCTTGCCGGTGGCGGGTTTCCCGATAAACTGATCAAGCACTTGTCAATAAGCTGGGCATCGAAGCGACTGGCCGAGCCGAACAACTCGCCCACCGACGCCGCCCGCAAACCCTCGGCGTAGGTCCCACGGATCAGGAACTGATCGTTGATCTGCCAACGCAAACCCACCTTGTTATTGGTCGTACCGCCCGAGCTACTGTAGTCAGAGTACCGGCTGGCCAGAGTCACGTCCAGGCGCTTGGCAAAACCGGCGTCGGCGAGCAGCGGAATATTGATTTCGCCGTAAAACTCGTTGACATCAATCGTGCCTCGGGTCGGCAACGACGGCACGCCATTGGATTCACCGGCCACGATCAAGGCATCGGGCTGGAACGATCCATTGTTCTTGCGGTACTCGTAACCAGCCGCAAACGACAATCCACCGGCCGGCAGGTCAAACAGATCGCCAGACAGGTTGGCCGACCACATCGTCAGGTTGTTCTCGCTCTTGTCGGTCAGGTCGGCACCGATGTAGCGCAGCATCGCCGCGGTCAGCGTACCGGGGCCGCCAAAAATATTCAGCGGAACGCAGGAGCCGGTGCAATTGGCGACCGGGCCCAGGGCCTGATTGATGTGGGCCAGGTTATAACTGCCGAAGGTGGTCTGGTCGGCCTTGTTTTCGCTGCGCAAGGCATTCACATCCCAATAGAACACGCGCTCGCCGACATCAAAATCGCCCTCCAGACCGGTACTGAAGTACCAGGTATCGACATCCTGTTTGAAGATGCGGGGGCCGCCCTCAATCGGGCGCCGCCCGACCAGAATCAGATTATCCGGGCCAAGATCGACGCCGAAGGGATTGAACGGGTTATCAGCCGAGATGGTGATGTCATCGCCGAGCGGATTGCCGGTGTTTCCGGGACCGAGGAAAATCGGCTCCGGCGCTGCCTGGTTGACCGACTGGCGGTTGTTGAAAAGGAACTTGGACTTCCAGCGCACGCGATCACTGACATCGTAATCGATGCTGGTGAACACGCTCTTGCGCTCGCTTGGCGTCAACAACAGATTGAATGGCGAAAAATTAAAACGGTTAGCTCGGGAGAACGGGATAAAATCGTCGGTTAATCCACCATCGATAAAGACCGGCCCATTGGGAAAACTGCTGCCATTCGGCGTAGTGATGTCGCATTCACCGCCGGGGCAACGTGGATCGGTAAAGATGAAACGGCCATTCGGCGTCCCCGAGCTGCCGAACCTTAGCCCGGTTCCCGGCACCGGAAAACTGGATTGCGCGGTGCTGTCCGAGCCAATCGCCTTGGTTTTGTTATAGCTGGCGGCCAGCATGAAGCGGAGCTTTTCGGTCTTTCCGCCCCAGCTCAGATCGTAGTTGGTGGTATCGCCATCTTTGCCATCGTACGCGCCATAGCTGACGGTAGCTTGGGCGCCATCCAGATCCTTTTTGGTGATGATGTTCACCACACCGGCGATGGCATCGGAGCCATACAAGGACGAGGCACCATCTTCCAACACTTCGATATGATCGACGATCGACAGCGGAATGGTATTCAGGTCGGTCGCGGTGGACACGCCCGAGGCCGAGGACTCACTCACCCAACGCAGACCATCGACCAGCACCAGCACGCGCTTGGCGCCAAGGTGACGCAGATCCACGGTGGTGGAACCCGCGCCGACGCCACCGCCATCCGGCGGAAAACCAAAATTGCCGGAAGAGTTGAACTTGGTATTCAGACTCGAACCGGAAGCGGTGATCTGTTGCAGCACATCGCCGATCGAAGTCAAACCCGAGCGATCCAGGTCGATGCGGCTAATCACTTGCACCGGCGCCAGCCCTTCCAACTCGGCTTTTTTGATGCGCGATCCGGTGACCAGCACCGTGTCGAGCGATTTGGTCTTGGTTTCTTCGGCCGCAGCGGTTTGCGCCTGGGCGGAAAATGGCAGCACGGCGATGAGCAGTGCGCTCTGGATCGCCAAGCTCAACGGGGAAAATCTGACTTTCATGGGTTTGACTCCGAAGTAGGAGGGAGCAGAACAAGGCGTGGTCACCGCCAAAGCGGCAGGTACTTGTAAAGACTTCGTTAAGTAGAGTCAAGTAGCAATCGCAGTAGCAATCGCATTGTCTGTGGGGCCACATTGGTAATGCCCCCCCTGCGCCCATTAGAAATGTTCCCCTTTGGCTGAGGACAGGCGGTGGGTTCGAGAATGTGCTGGGTTCGAGCACCGCAGCGAGCGCCACAGCAAGAACAGCGGCGGCAAGCCGCCGCACTCCAAAGTGACCGCACTCCGAAGTAGCGGCGCTCGAA
>PEUI01000284.1:1691-2190 GCA_002785585.1 Lysobacterales bacterium CG02_land_8_20_14_3_00_62_12 | reverse complement strand
TTCGGCCAACAAAAAAACGGAGCCCAGCAGGCCCCGTTTTTTGTTCTCACCAAAGCGCCGCTTTATTCAAAGCCGTTGCGAAACAGCAAAGTCGGCGGTGGCGTAACCACTTGCCACCCGATGTCGCGAAACAGGGGAATGGTCAGATCGACATCACTGAACAGGCTGGTGTTGAGTGAAGGTTCCATCAACAGGTTGGGAAAGGTATCCACCGTCCAATGCGATACCGACGATCCCGGCTGCACCGGATTGGGCGCATTCATGCGCACATAGCTGGTGCCGCCGCTCATCTGGGTGCCGGCCAGTTGCGCGCTAATCCCCAATGTGGCATTGACCGTGGTCGGGTTGGCCAATTGCGCCCGCATGGCATTGCCATCGGCCTGGCTGATGCCGTAAGACGAAATCGTTACCGTGGCGTCGGCACCGCCCATGCCGGGCAAGCCAGCAGCGGCATTGTTGTCGATGATCGCGGCAATGGCCCCGGCGTTCTGCGCATTCT
>PEUI01000284.1:0-1636 GCA_002785585.1 Lysobacterales bacterium CG02_land_8_20_14_3_00_62_12 | reverse complement strand
GTCAGCGATTCGCAACCATCCAGCGCGCTGGTACCACCGGTATCGCTGGCCGCCAGCACCTCGCCACTGATGCCCGCCGGTGGTACGGCGGCGCCAAACGCCGCTGGCGCTGCGACTTTTTCACCGGCAATGGCGGCCGGTGCGGTAACGATCAACACCGGCGCCGGGCCAAGGAAACTGACCTTGTCTAAGGTTACCCGTGGCCCCTTCCAGATCAGGTTGGGATCGCTGATCGCGGAGGCTTGGCGCACGGCGTTGGAAGCCATGTTGATCCAGGTAGTTCCGGTGACGGCATCGGCCAGGAAGGTATCCCAAATCGACGGCGTACCGCCATTGAAAGCACCGGTGCTGCTGCTGGTGAAGGTCTGGAAACCGAGTCCATGCGCCAGTTCGTGGAACACCACCGGCAGCAGTGGGATACGCCCGGCCGGCGTGCTGTCCGAGGCCAGGGTGGAGTAATACCAACCGGTGGTGCCAGTCAGGCAGGCGCCGTTGTCGATATCGACATTGAACTGCGAGTTGATGTCATTGCTGGCACCATTGATATCGACCCCGGCCAGCGAACTCGCCAACGCCGAGTTGTACCAAACGTTGGCCACCGGCGCATTGGCAAAGTTGTTATGGATGGTGATCGCCCCGGCCGAACCCAGCACGGCGCTGGTCTGATTGCAGGCCAGCGGATTGAACGCCGCCTGCACGCGGATCTCGATAGCGCTGACCAGTAGTGCACCCCATTGATTGGCGGCAGTCTGAAAGACGTGCAAACGCTGTTGGCCCAGCGTGGTAAACGGATTGCTCGGCAAAGCCGCCACCACGGTCGGATCATTGAAGCCTTCGCCAGCGCCATCGGTGTTGACCACGGTGATGGTGGCTGACTGCACCAACGGCGCCATCAAACCGGCAACTACGGTGAGGAAAATCGGTCGCAAGCGTTTCATCGGCGCGCTCCTCAGCGTTGTTCGCGGGTGGTAGCGGGCGTGGGCTGGGCTGTGCCGGCCGCCTCGTGCTGGTGCTGGCCGAGCGACCGATGATCGGCATCGTTGCAATAAGTACTCAGGCTGCCATCGGCCTGCTTGGCCGCCACCGTGGCTTGCTGAAAGCGCCCTTGCAAATCCATCATCGTTGAACCATCGGGCATCTGCACCACGCGCAGATCGCTGGAATCCTGACTGAAAGCTGGATCGCTGGCGGTGGCCTGGCGCTGTTGCTCAGCGGTCACCGGTTGCGATACCAGTTTGCCGGTGGCCGGATCGACATAGGCACGCATACCCGCAGCAGCGGCGCTGGTTTCCGGCTTCTGTTCGTCCGCATGGACGCTGGGCAGAAGTCCCATCGTCAACAAGACAAACAGCCATGGCAGGGTGTGGTTTTGCATAAATCCTCCCGAAGCATTGATTGAGATGACACCGATGGCGGCACCCAGTCAGCCCAGAAGCCGCCGACGGTGCAGCCATAAAACGGCGTAAAAATTCCGGTCTTAAGCGACCGGGCAGCAAGGCTACCGCCAGTTGCAACCGCTTGCCAGTGCGCGATCTGGCGATGCGCAATCGTAAAAATTCCGGTCTTAAGCGACCGGGCAGCAAGGCTACCGCCAGTTGCAACCGCTTGCCAGTGCGCGATCTGGCGATGCGCAATC
>PEUI01000295.1 GCA_002785585.1 Lysobacterales bacterium CG02_land_8_20_14_3_00_62_12 | reverse complement strand
ACCAAGTCCCTCGGACAATGGCGCGATTTTGGCTAGGATTTTTCTGAAAAGTGGGTGTCCGGTGCTCCTCTCGGACAATGGCGCGATTTTGGCTAGGATTTTTCTGAAAAGTGGGTGTCCGGTGCTCCTCTTCCGGTGCTCCTCTTCCGGTGCTCCTCCTCCGGTGCTCCTTCCGGTGCTCCTCGGTGCTCCTTCTCCGGTGCTCCTTCCGGTGCTCCTGCCAGTGAGGCATTCACCGGTGTCCTCAAGCGTGCGGGCATCGCGATCAGCATGGACGGACGCGGTCGCGCCCTGGACAACATTTTTGTGGAGCGCCTTTGGCGTAGCATCAAGCACGAGGACGTGTACCTGAAAGGCTACGACACGGTCGCCGATCTGACGCTGGGCCTGACGGAGTACTTCATCTTCTACAACGGCGAGCGACCGCATCAGTCGCTTGGCAACCGGACGCCTGACGCGATATACGTGGCCGGAGTCGGTGGCGGAGCCAGCATTCCGGATCACTTCAGTGAGCGTGGAACATCAACACTCGCGAGCACGGGGCAGCGCCGTTCCGCTGCAATCGAAGAAGTGGATGCAGCTTGAACTCGAGCAAAATATGTCTTGACAGAGGGGCCCACTTTACATAGCGACATCGTCAACAGGAGCATCGGTCATGAACACAACGCGCAGGCTATGGCTGGGCTTGGGCACCTTGCTCGCCTTGTCGTTTGGGGTATTGCTGTGGATGGGCGGTGAAGTCCACCGCAAGGCGCCGCCGATGCCGGAGCAGGTGGTGTCGAACAGCGGGCAGGTGTTGTACACCCGCGCCGATATCGAGCGCGGGCGGGTGGTGTGGCAATCGATGGGCGGTATGCAACTCGGTTCGATCTGGGGCCATGGTGCGCTGGTCGCACCGGACTGGAGCGCCGATTGGTTGCACCGGCAGATCGGCGCCGAACTCGATCTGCGCGCGCAGCGCGACTACGGGCAAGCCTGGGCCAGCCTCGATCCGGGGCTGCAAGCCAAGTTGCAAGCCGAGCTGACGCCCGACTATCGGCGTAATGCCTTCGATCCGGCTACCGGCACCCTGAGCGTTTCGGACGATCGCGCACAAGCGATCACGCAGGTGGCGGCGCACTACGTGAGCTTGTTTGGCCACGACCCCGCCACCGCCGATCTGCGCGAAACCTACGCCATGAAAAGCGACACCGTTGCTGACCCCGAATACCGGCAGGACTTGGCCGGATTTTTCTTCTGGGCGGCGTGGGCGGCCGGCACGGATCGCGATGGCGAAGCGAATACCTACACCAATAACTGGCCGTACGAACCATTGATCGGCAATGCGCCGACATCGAGTGCATTTTTGTGGACGGTGTTCAGCGTGTTGTTCATGATCTTCGGCATCGCTCTGCTGGCTTGGCACTACGCGGCCTATCAGGGCAAGGAACCAGCGCCGGTGCCGCCGCTCAACGATCCGCTGGCCGGCCTGAAACCGACGCCCTCGATGAAAGCGACCGGCAAATATTTCTGGCTCGTGCTCGCCCTGTTTCTGACCCAGATATTGCTGGGCGCGTTTACCGCGCACTACCAAGTGGAAGGCAATGATTTTTACGGTATTGCGCTGTCCGATGTGTTGCCGTATTCGCTGACCCGCAGTTGGCACACGCAATTGGCGGTGCTGTGGATCGCCACTGCGTGGCTGGCGACTGGCCTGCATATCGGCCCGGCGATTTCCGGCCATGAGCCGAAGTTCCAGCGTGCCGGGGTCAACTTCCTGTTCGTGTGCCTGCTGGTCATTGTGGTCGGTGCGTTCGCCGGGCAGTGGTTCGCGGTGATGCAGAAGCTCGGCCTGGCCAACAACTTCTGGTTCGGTCATCAGGGCTGGGAATACGTCGATATTGGCCGGTTCTGGCAGTTGTTCCTGTTCGTCGGCCTGATGCTGTGGCTGGGGCTGGGGCTGGTCGCTCGTGCGCTGTGGCCGGCAATGCGACGCAAGGACGAAATGTCGTCGATCGTCGGTCTGCTGTTCCTGTCGACGGTGGCGATCGGCCTGCTATACGGCGCTGGCCTGATGTGGGGTGAACACACCGCGCTGTCGTTGGTCGAGTACTGGCGCTGGTGGGTGGTGCACTTGTGGGTGGAAGGTTTCTTCGAAGTGTTCGCCGTGGCCGTGATCAGCTTCCTGTTCGTCAAGCTTGGTCTGGTGCGTGGCGTGACGGCAACCGCCAACGTGCTGTTCGCCACCATCGTGTTCATGGCCGGTGCTGTGCTTGGGACGTTCCATCACCTGTACTTCGCCGGCACCACTACCGGGGTGGTTGCGTTGGGCGCCAGCTTCTCGGCGCTGGAAGTGGTGCCGCTGGCGCTGATCGGCATGGAAGCTTACGAGACCTGGAGCCACAGCAAGGCCACACCGTGGATGGCGCGCTATCGCTGGCCAATCATGTTCTTCATCGCGGTGTCGTTCTGGAATCTGGTCGGCGCCGGTTTGTTCGGCTTCCTGATCAACACGCCGCTGGCGCTGTACTACATGCAGGGCCTCAACCTGACCGCGCTGCACAGCCACACCGCGTTGTTCGGGGTGTACGGCATGCTCGGCATTGGCCTGATGCTGTTTTGCCTGCGCGGGTTGAAGCCGGCGGTGGTGTGGAACGAAACGCTGTTGCGCAACAGCTTCTGGACGTTCAATATTGGCCTCAGCCTGATGGCCGCGCTCACGTTGTTGCCACTGGGCCTGCTGCAACTCAAGGCGGTGCTGGAGAACGGTTACTGGTTTGCACGCTCGGCCGAGTTCATGGGCCGGCCAATCATCGACTTGCTGGTATGGCTGCGGGTGCCGGGTGACACCATCTTCTCGGTCGGCGCGCTGCTGCTGGCCTGGGTGGTGATGCGGATGTGGATAGCACCGCGCGACGGGCTGGCGATGGGTGTTGTTGAACCAGCACCATTCAAGTAAGCCGTCGTCAACGTGCATGCAAAACCCGCCGTGCGGTTTGCGGCGGGTTTTGTTTGGTGGCCGAGTTGTTGCGTTTTGCCGCGATGGGTTTCGCGGCGCTCTACCCATCCTAGTCGCAGGATGGGTGGAGCGCGGCGCAACCCATCAGGAAACTTGCCCACACAGTCTGCTCCAAGAGGTACGCTCCAACAAAAACAGGCGACACGGCTCAATCGTCAGCAACGCGGCAGCAACGCGGCAGCAACGAGGGACACCCACAATTTCGAGCAACGCGGGACACCCACAATTTCGGATGGACGAACTTTCGGATTCTCGGGTGTCCGGGCTTTATTCGTCCGGGCTTTATTCGGGGCTTTGGGACGGAATCTTGGGTGTCCTGGGCTTTTCCTGGGCTTTTCTCCTGGGCTTTTCCCGGGCTTTTTCCGGGGCTTTGGGGGCTTTGTGTTCTGAATCTTGGGTGTCCGGGGCTTTCTCGGGGCTTTCGGTGTCCGGGGCTTTCTGAATCTTGGGTGTCCGGGGCTTTCTCGAATCTTGGGTGTCCGGGGCTTTCGGGGCTTTCCCCCGGGGCTTTCCCGGGGCTTTGTCCCGTCAAGCAAGGGCTACCAGTGTGTGGCGGCGGAATCCGGTGGCGTACGTGCGCACGACGCCTTGGACCTGCTGCTCCGTGGGGGGGGGCGGGCACAAGTCAGCGGCGCTGCAAAAGCTCTTCCAGCGAAAGCCCGATGTCTTTCGCAATCTGGCGCAGCACGATGG
>PEUI01000323.1 GCA_002785585.1 Lysobacterales bacterium CG02_land_8_20_14_3_00_62_12 | reverse complement strand
GTTTGCGGCGGCGAAGCACAAAGCGATGTACCTGGGCACCAACAGCAAGGCGATCGCCTGTCTGGATGCAGTGAACAAGCGGGCAGCAGCATTGCATAGCAAAGCGCGTCTGCTCGCGAAGGTGACCATGGCTGGTGATACAGACCGCGCGGAAAAGGTGGATGAGGAACTCGAAAAACTCATTGACGGCGCGCAGTGCGCCTACGAACAAGCGCTGCGTGCGATTCGGACTGGCCACGAGATGGACGATGCGATTCGCTACGATAGTCGCGACGTACTCAAGAGCATCGTGGAGCGATTGGAAAACCTGTCTGGCACCGGCATCTTTCGCGCAACGCCGCCGCCGTTCGGTGCTGCCGCTTCACTGTGGGGCTACGATATTCGGGCGTTGCCAGAGGACGAGAAAAAACTGTTCGTGCGATTTCGTATTGAGCAGATATTTCAGCGCGCACGACAACGGGGTCAGCAGTCCAGAATCACTGAGGTATTGGTAGTGGACGAAGCGCATCTTTTTTTCGACGACGACGCGAGCAACCCGCTCAATGTGCTGGCGCTGGAAGGGCGCAAGTTCGGTATTTCGTTGATGTGTGCCAGCCAGGCACCGCAACATTTCTCGGACGATTTCCTGAGCAACACCGCCACCAAATTGTTGATGGGCCTTGATGAAATGTTCTGGGACGGAGCTTGCCGGAAGTTGAAGATTGAACCGGATCGGCTGCGCTGGATAAAGCCAGCGAAAACGATGGCGGCCAGCATCAAAGTGCGCGGCGATCTGTCATCGGCGTTTGTGAATGTGGACGTAGATCCTGGCGCGCTATTATGAAGTGATCGCGCTCCGTGCGTAGCACATACGGATGTGCGTTCTGCGCACGATGCCGGTTGACTCGCGGGTGATGCGGATGGCGTTTTGGGCTGCCGGGTACACCGCGAGCGCTTGCTGGAGTGCCACCTTGGTTGCATCCATCATTAGTCGGCGATTGGACGTTGGATCCTGCGTGAATTGGTGTGCGAAATCATCGAACAGCAGCGTAACCGGGTGACGGATGCGAGGCAGTCGCTGGACGAGATAGCTGTAAATGTCCATAGCGCGCGGATTGCGTGAGAGCGCCGCCAATGCGCGAAAATCGTAAGGTACGGCGTGGTCCATCAGGCGATCAAAAGTCACCTGACTCAACGTGACGTGCGATGGCCAATGATTGGTACGCAACGAACGCTTGGTGGTCGCTGGCTCGGTGTGGAGCAACGGCGATAGTTGCAGTGCGAAGTCATCGCACAGAAAACTTTGGGTTTGCGTCACCAGTCCATCAGGAGAGACAACTGCGGTACGCCACGCGGCCACCGCGATACGTACCGCTTGACGACGTAATGATGTGACTGTGCCGCGCTCGCCACCGGTTGCGCCGATGCCGTAATCACGGCAAAACGAGTTCATCGAATTGCCCATGGGTACAGCGCGTGTTTTGTAGCGTTTGGCGTAGCGCATCAGATGCGCGACGATGAGTCGCGCATGGGCACCGCACGGTAGCCCGGCGCGTTCCGGCATACCGTGGGTAGTCAGCACTGACCCGGCCTCAATCATCACAGTGACGCGCCCATTTTTGCGGTACCACCGATCTGCGAGCGACCCCGTGGCGGGATCTTTGACTTCGCGATACGGCAAGGCGCATTGCATCATGAGGCTGTCCATAAACCCGACATCGTCGGTCGCGTAAGGAGACTGCAAATCCCCGGTATTGTCCGCCGTTGCGATGGCCGCCGCCGCCGCTATTCTGCGACTGCTCGCTTTGTCGGAAAACCGCAATTTACAGGGCATTGGACAACCTCATCAAGATCTCCGCAGATCGCGGCTGCAAACGTTTGACATCGTGTATAGATGCGCATAGTATACGTAGTACGCACATCATGCAAAGTGAGCGTATATGAGTGATCTACCCCATGCTGGCTTGGCGTTCGACGCCATCGTAGGCAAGCTGCGTCAACTGCCGCAGGCCGCAGTGATCGCCGACGCGGATTTGGATCGTGCGAGCCGTTGGGCCGCCGACCAACCAGCCGCCGACCAATCGTTTTATCTGCGCCGTCTGAGGGGTATCGGCGGTTCCGAGATTGGCGTGATCGTCAGCGAGGCCCGTGGCCAGCGCGATCCATACACCACGCATCGTGCGATTGCGATGGACAAATTGCTGATGCGACTCCCGGTTGTTGCCACCGATGCGATGGCGCGCGGCAGCCGCTTTGAACCCATTGTCCGTGCGCTGATGACGCGGAGAGGTCTCGTTCAGGACACTGTGGGCCTGGCGCAGGTAAATAGCTACATGCGCCAGGCGGCCCGCCCCACCATGAGATGGGCTGGTGCGTCTCCGGATGACCTGCTAATCAACAAAAAGCAACAACGGTTGCTGCCTGATTACAAGGTGCCAGGCGAGGCTCCGTCGCCCGGAGAATCGCCGCTATTTCGCTATGTGTGCCAAGTGCATCATTACCGTGCGGCGCTCATTGATGCCGGTGTACCAGTCGATTACATGGGGATTGTGAATCTGGATTTCCCATTGGCAAGTGCGATCTCGCCACTGATGGCAGACGCAGTGATCGCGGATGCGATTTGTCGGCGAATCATTGAAACAGCAGACACCGATCATGCGATGGCGGCACTCGTGATTCAGCCGGTGCATTTTGACGCCGACGTGGATAACGACCTGCGCCAAATGGGTGAATCCGCATGGGCCGACATTGTGGCGGGCATGGTGCCACAGCATTTGGCGGCCACGTCCGTGACCAATACCCTTTCGCCTACGGAAGTCGCCCGGATAGCCACGTTGGAGCAGGTGATTACTCATTGCGCCATGGTTGGGCGGGCAGTCGGCGGCAAGGAAGCGTTGGCGCGGATGGAAATCGACGCAGCATTGCAGTCAATGGGGCCGCAGGAGGGCTATCCATTCACTCTGCTGACTCACGTCCGCAAAACGTCAGTGGATTGGGATGCTGCTGTCGCCGAACTGGTCAATCGGGGTGTCCCCAAAGCCGAGTTCATGATGATGGGCTACGACTCAGATCGCATGGCTGCAACGTTGCGGGAACTCAATTTGGATTTGGAACGCTACCAACTTCCAACATCGGTTGACCATGATCGAGTCAGATCGCTGCTCGGGCCTGAAATGGATCGCTTCGAGCACGGCAATCACCAGGTGACACTGGGCCGAAGTAAGGCAGCGCAAGCATTGCGGGCGCCCATCGCCGAACTCGCTCGCGACTCTACTGACGAGTTACTGGTGATTGCCGAAAAAAGCGCCCTATCCGCAGCGACGAGCGCTGCGGTTGAGGCCGCACCCAAAGCTCCCAGCCAAACCAGAGGGATGCAGCCATGAAAATGACAGGCCAAGAACTGATCGACGCGGCCAGAAGTGGCGACCAGGCCGAGGTAGCGCGGCTGCTCGCCGCAGGCGCAGACCACAGTGTCCGCGACAATGATGGCAAGACCGCCCTGATGTGGGCTGCCATGAGTGGCCACGCTGCTGCCGTCACCGTCCTGCTCGCCAAGGGCGCAGCCGTGAATGCGCGTGACGACAGTGGCCGTACCGCCCTGTTTCAGGCTGCCAAGAGCGGCCACACTGACGCCGTCACCGTCCTGCTC
>PEUI01000215.1 GCA_002785585.1 Lysobacterales bacterium CG02_land_8_20_14_3_00_62_12 | reverse complement strand
GAAGGCAAGCGCTTGGCCGATGCCAACGTCGGTCGCGCTTTCGACACCAGTGCCGGGGTCCAGGTCGAGACCACCGAGGCCAGGTTGGAATTGCTCCAGACCACCTTGCAGATCATCGTGCAAGATGCGGCGGTAAAGAGTTACTTCGAGAGTTCGGTGGTCGATCAGGCATTGGGTCTGGATGCCGACGCGGCGTTCGCCGGTGGCGCATCGCTGCACGATCTGTTGTTGGAACGACAAGGCCAATACAGTTTCGATCTCGGCCTGTTTCTGGATGCCGACGGCAATGTCGCGGCCCGTACCGATGAAGTGGAAGCGGTGCAGCAGAATCTTTCCGGCGATCTATTCATCCACGCGGCGATCGAAAACACAGCGCCGGTATCGGGTTATTGGCGGCAAGGTGATCGGCTGTATCAAGCCGCGATCATGCCGATTGCCCGCGAGCAAAACCTGCTCGGGTTTCTGTTGCTGGCGCGTGCGGTTGACAACGCTTTTGCCAGCAAGATCGCCAAGGTCAGTGGTGCCGATATTCTTTATCTGGCGGCTGGCGAAAATGGCGCCATCGTGTTCGCCAGTTCGCTGGCAGCGGAGTCTTCGACGCCGGTGCTGAGCAACTTTGGCACCCATCACGACCTGCAAACGGCGCTGACCGAGGGCAAACCGATGGAACGGTTCACTCTGGTGTTCGGCGGTCAGTCCTGGATCGGCCGACTCAAGCCATTGGACGAAGACGCCGGACCGGCACTCGGGGCGAGCATCGTGATGACCTCGTCGGACCGGGCCTACTCCGGGTTTCAGAAGATTCTCAATTTGCTGTGGCTGACCGGCGCCGGATCGTTGCTGGTGGCCTTGCCGGTGTCCTGGTTGTTGGCCAAGGGCGTACTGCGGCCCGTGGCGAATATGGCGCGTGCCGCCGAGCTGGCTGCGGCCGGCAACTACCAGACCCATCTGGGTACCGGTGGCAGTGATGAACTGGGCAGTTTGTCGGCCTCGTTCGACCGCTTGCTGTCGGACTTGCGCGAGAAGAGCGATATCGAGGGCTATGTCGGCAATCTATCGCGTTTCCTGCCGGAGCCGATGGCGGAGCGTGGGTTGCCGAACACCGCTTCGGTGACGCCGGTCCAAGCCAAGGCGGCCACGCTGCCCCCGGCCCTGGGGTTGGTCGCCACCACCTTGCTTTCGGTTGAGTGCCGCGCCTTGCAACAGCCGATGAGTGCGCAGCAAAGTGCGGCGGTCGTCGCTGGCATCCAAGCGCTGGCGGCGGCGCTCGGCGAGGTCGTGCAGCGCGGCCCTGGCTTGTTACTCAGCTTTACTGGCAGCCGTGCTGTGCTCGGTTTTTCTGGCAACGACGCGCTCGGTTTGGCCTTGTCCAGTGTGCGCCACCTGCGCCGCGACGGCGGTCTGGACGATGCCCTGGCGGAGCGTCTCGCCTTTGCTTTGCATGCGGGCGATATCGTCGAAGGTCAAGTGGTCTGTAGTTCAGCGCAGATACCGGTGGCTGCGGGTGGGGTCATCTATCAACTGGAGCGATTGACCGCAGAAGCGGTTGATGGCCAAGTGTTGGTCGCCAGACCACTGCTGGATGCCGTCAAGGCGATCTTGCCGACCGCCGATGTGGTGGCGGTGGCCGGTGCGGTGGGTGGGCGGGCGTTCCCGATGTTGGCGGTGCGGCAGTTGGATCTGTGGGCGCCGTTGCCGGTGGCGCGCGGCGCCGATGCCGATAGCGTGACGGTGTCGCCGCCGAGCGCTGCTGGCGGCACGCGCCGTGGCGGCAGCGACCTGGTCTTGGGCAGCATCTTTGGCGGGCGCTACGAAATCCTGTGCGAACTGGGTGTCGGCGGCATGGGGGTGGTTTACAAAGCGCGCGATCTGGAGTTGGACGATCTGGTCGCCATCAAGATGTTGCGGGGTTCGGCGATGCTCGATGCCGAGCAACTGGATCGACTGAAGATCGAGATCAAACTGGCGCGTCGCATCACCCACCCCAATGTGCTGCGCACGTTCGACTTTGGTGAGCAGGATGGGCGCCCGTATCTGTCGATGGAATACGTGCGCGGCATGACCTTGCGCTATCTGATCAAGCAGGCGGGGAAGATCCCGTACTCGGCGGGCTTGCGCATCGCGCGCCAACTCTGCGCCGGCCTCGGCGCGGCCCACGAAGTCGGTGTGCTGCATCGAGACATCAAGCCGGAAAACTTGATCCTGGAACAAAGCGGCAACGCCAAGCTGATGGATTTTGGGATCGCCCGGCCGATCGCGCATAGCGATGGCGGCTACACGCAACCCGGCATGTTTCTGGGTACGCCGAATTACTCGGCGCCCGAGCAGATTGCCGGCGAGGCGATCGATCATCGTGCCGACATTTATTCCAGTGGCGTCTTGCTCAGTGAAATGTTTTGCGGCAAATTGCCCTTTACCGGCAGCAACACCATGGAGATCTACATGGCGCAGATGCAGCAGGCGCCGATTCGCCCGTCCGCGTATTGGCCGGAAATTCCGCCCGAGTTGGAGGCCATCATTCTGCGTTGCATCGAACGGCAGGCAGCGGATCGCTATCAAAGCGTGGCCGAACTGGCGGCGGCATTGGCGGGGATTCGTGCCTGAGGGAGCGTAAGTTGCAAGCGACGCGAAACGCCTCCGCGATGCGGTCGTCGATCCGCCAGACCGGCTCCGCGTTACGTCGGCACCTGAAGCAATAACCGAACCGTCGTTGGTCTGGGGGTGGTATGCACAACAGCAGAAGATCAATCGTGTTGGGCCAGGTGATGCTGGCCGGAATACTGTGGTTGGGTGTCGGCGTGCTCAGCGCCGACGAACCGGTGGTGGCCGATTCGTTGGACAGCGATCCCATCACCGCCGATGCCAGCGTGGCCGAGACGGTCACGCCATCCGACTGGGTGTTGTTTGGCGATTTCTGGTCACGCGCGGAACGCACCGAAGCGATCCCCAATCGCAGCGATGACCTGGAGCGTTTGCGTGCGCGTGCGCGCGTTGGCGTTCGTCGCGTATTCGCCGATGTCGAGTTTGGCGCCGGGCTGGAAGCCGCCCTCGGCAGCGACGGCGATCAGGGCAACCGCGTCAACAATGACAACGAGCGCAGCGATGACGTCAATCTGGATGAATTTTATCTGCGCTGGCAGATCAGCGATGAAGCCCATCTCTTGTTGGGCAAGACTGCCTTCCCGATTGCGCTGACGCCACTGGTGTGGGACGACGATCTGCGCCCGGTGGGCGTCAGTGCATCCAGGTCGTTCCCGATGGGTGATAGCCATCGACTGAGCCTGGTCGGCGGATACTTCGCTGGCGACCACCTGTATGGCGATCAGTCGAGAATTGCCGCCGCGCAGATCGGTTGGCAGTTCCACGAGACCAGTAATTTCGGCGGTGATGTGGCGCTGGCCTATCTCGACTTCAGCGATTTGCAGACGCTGGTTGATCAAGGCTTCGGCCGCACCAACTTGCGCACTCAGGGGCGCCTGGTCAGCGACTACGAATTGCTCGATCTGCAATTGGGCTTGCATTGGCGCGTTCACGACTGGCCGTTGGCAGTGCGCGGCGACTGGGTGCATAACCTGGGTGCCAAGGCCAATGACCAGGGCGGGCGTTTCAGCGCGGTGTTGGGCGATAGTCGGCGGGCACGCAATTGGGAACTGGGCCTGGCCATCCAGCGCATCCAGCGTGATGCGGTGTTGGCGGCATTCAATTCTGACGACTGGTGGTTTCACAGTTTCGCCCAAGGGCATATGCCATGGATTGCTTACGGCGTTGATGCGCATTGGCGGCTACGGCTGGCTTTGTTCGACGAACAACGCGATGGCATCGCCCACGACACCCAGCGCTGGGCGCTGGATCTCAATGCGCGCTGGTAGGCAGAGACCGTACGCCGACGCCGTGGCTGAACTGGGCTTGCACCGACGCCGCGCAAGATCGGGGTGAAGGGCAAGATTCGCGCTACGGCTGCAATCTGCTAGAGTCCGCCCAACTACTGCCATGAACACTATGCGGCTACATTTTCCGCAATCCGAACGTGAGGATGTGTTGCTCGGAGAGGGTGAGACCAGTATCGGGTCCGGCTCTGACTGCGATGTCCCATTGCAAGGTGAAGGCGTGCAAGACCTGCACGTCATCGTCACCGCCGATGCCCGTGGCCCGATTCTGTGGGTGCGTAGTCCCGGCAACTGGACCCATGTCAATGGTCGTCCGGTGCAGGAAAAAGCCATCCTGAGGATCGGCGATTGCATTAGTCTGGGCGCGGTCAGCCTGGTGCTGCGACCGGATACCGATAGCTCCATCAGCAATGCCCTCCCGCCCGCCATTACGCCCGAAGACGACATGTTGCCCGCCGGCCAAGAAACCCGCTACCGCAATTCCCCACCCAAGGCCCTGCTGCGCGGGGTTTCTGGACCCTATTTCGGCAAGGTCATCGGTATTCCCGGGCGCCTGGTCATCGGTCGCGGTGACGACGCCGACCTGATTTTGGATGAGCCCGAAATGTCGCGCCGCCATGCCCTGATCGAAGTGGCTGCCGATAGCATTTATCTGCGCGATTTGGGGTCGGCCAACGGTACCTATGTCAATGGTGTGCAAGTGCGCGATGCACTGCTTTACTCCGGTGACCAGATCGCGTTTGATCGCAACCGGTTTTTGATCGAGGCACCGGGAATGCGCACCCGCCCCGATGGTTCGGCCGAAGTCCTGCGCCCGCCGACGCCGGGTTTGAATGCGGTCCCCGGCGCGGCCGAAACGGGTCCGCGTGCAGAATCGGTCAACGCTGCCAGCAACGCGGATGCCGGGTCAAATCTGCCGACCGCCAGCCGCAGCAGTCCGTGGTTGCCGCTGTTGATCGGCGCGGCCATTGCCGCCGCGTTGGCGATGCTGCTGTTCGGCTTCAATCAGTAGTCCAGCGCTGGTCGCGGTGCTGGTCCGATCCAGTGCCGCGCGCTTCGACATGGCCGTTCGTGGATTGCCGGAGATCGTGCCGGATCGGGTTGCGGCCCATGTAGAATCCGCACTTTGGGAATCCTTAAGCAATGTATTTGTTGGTGTCCAATGACGACGGCGTGGATGCGCCGGGCATTCGTTGTCTAGCGGCGGCCTTGGCGGAGCTGGGCCGGGTGACGGTGGTAGCGCCAGACCGGGATCGCAGCGGTGCCAGCAATTCGTTGACGCTGGACCAGCCGATTCGCGTGCAAGCGCTCGAAGACGGTCGCTTTAGGGTCGCCGGAACGCCCACCGATTGCGTGCATCTGGCGCTGTTGGGGCTGCTCGACGATGAGCCCGATATCGTCGTCTCTGGCATCAACAATTCCGCCAATCTGGGTGACGACGTGATCTATTCCGGCACCGTGGCGGCCGCGATGGAAGGCCGCTATCTCGGCCTGCCGGCGGTGGCGGTGTCACTGGTGGCGCGTGACGCACCGGCGCAGCATTACGCCTCGGCGGCGCGCGCTGCGGTGGCGATTGTGCGGCTGCTGGTGAGCGATCCGCTGCCCGCCGACACCATCCTCAATGTCAACGTGCCGGACTTGCCCTGGACCGCGATTCGCGGTTTTGAGGTCACTCGTCTCGGTCATCGCCATCGCGCCGAAGCCTGCATTCGGCAGCAGGATCCGCGCGGCCGCACGATTTGGTGGATCGGCGCGGCTGGGCCGCAAAAAGATGATGGCCCCGGTACCGATTTCAGCGCGGTGGCGCGCGGGTTCATTGCGATTTCGCCGATCCAGGTGGATCTGACCCGTTACACCGCGCTGGAAAAAGTCGCGCAGTGGGTCAGTGGCCTGGGCACCCTGCTGCCGGAATCCGCGCAATGAATCGCAGCACGCTGCGCCGCGATGCCGCCGGGCTCGGGATGACCTCGCAACGCGCACGCGATCGATTGGTGGAACGCCTGCGCGTGCTCGGCATCGAACATCGCGGCGTGCTCGAGGCGATGCGGCAGTTGCCGCGCCACTGGTTTGTGGATGAAGGGTTGGAGTCGCGCGCCTACGAAGACAGCGCGCTGCCGATCGGTCTTGGTCAAACCATTTCGCAACCCTACATCGTTGCCCGGATGACCGAATTGTTGCTGGCGTCGCAGCCCAAAAAGGTGCTGGAAATCGGTACCGGATCGGGCTATCAGGCGGCGCTGCTGGCGCTGCTGGTTGAACAGGTGTTCAGCGTCGAACGGATCGATTCGCTGTTGCGCAATGCGCGGCGCCGCTTGCGTGCATTGAAGATCGAAAACGTCCGCACCCGCCATCGCGATGGCCGTTTGGGTTGGGCCGAAGAAGCGCCGTTCGATGCGATTATCGTCACCGCTGCCGGTGCGGTGATCGAGCCTTCGTTGTTGGCGCAACTGGCGCCGGATGGAGTTTTGTTGGCGCCGGTCGGCAGTGCCAGTGAGCAACGCTTGATTCGGGTGCAACGCACGCTTTCCGGGTTTCAGGAACAGGTTTTCGAAGCGGTGGTGTTCGTGCCCTTGCTCGGAGGGACGCTTTGATGGCGCTGTTTGCGCCGTTGTATGTGCGCGCACTGCGCTGGTCGGCGCATCGGCATGCGGCGCGCTATCTGGGGCTGCTCAGTTTTTCCGAAGCGGTGTTTTTTCCGGTGCCGCCGGAAGTGATGTTGGCACCGATGACCTTGGCGCAACCCAAGAGCTGGGCTTGGTACGCCAGCATCAGCCTGTTCTGGTCGATGCTTGGTGCCGTCGTCGGATATCTGCTCGGGCACTTTGCCTTTGACCTGGTACAGCCCGGCTTGCTGCGGATGGGCTATGGCGATGAGTTCGGCCACATTCGAGCGTTGGCGGAGAAACAGGGCTTCTGGCTTTTGCTGATCGGTGGTTTTACCCCGGTGCCGTTCAAATTGCTGACCCTGGCCGCTGGTGCGGTCGCCATGCCGTGGCTGCCGTTTATTGCGGGCGCGGTGATCGGTCGTGGCAAACGGGTGTTTCTGGTGACCGGATTGATTCGCCTGGGTGGGGCACGCGCCGAAGCCTGGTTGCGGGCCAATGTCGAGCGTCTCGGCTTCGGGCTGCTGGCGGTGCTGGTGCTGGCGCTGGCCGCCTATCATTTCTGGCCGCGAGGCTAATGTCGCCGATGGCTGCCGCCGACACCAATCGCGGTCGCTGGGCTGGTCTTGGCCTATGCCTGTGGCTGACCGCCTGCGGCATTGCGCCGACGACCCGGGTAGAGGCGCCGACCGCCGCAGGTCGGGTGACGTGGACGCCGCCTCGGCCTTTGCCAAGCGCCGATCAACACCGCGTGATGGCCGGCGAAACGCTGTATGCGATCGCTTTTCGTCAGGGCGGCGACTATCGGGAATTGGCACGCATCAACGGCATTGCCGCGCCCTACACGATTTATCCCGGGCAGCTGATCCAACTGCGCGAGGTTGCCAAGGCTCCGGCTGCGACCTCGCCATCGCCGACATCGAGCGCGCCGACGCCAGCGCCGCTGCAAACGCCGGGCCAGGTGGTCAGCCCCGCAGTGGAGACCCTGGTTTTGGCGCCAACGTCAGCGACCATCCCGGCGACCGCCGGCGCGACCGCACAAGCGGTGGCGGACAACACCACGGCACTGAGCAGCGAGCCATTGACCGCCACCGCGGCGTCGACGTTAGCCACCGGTGGCAAGCTGGCCTCGATCATCGATACCACTGCGGCGACGCTTACGCGTGATGGCGTGGTCTGGCGCTGGCCGACCGCTGGCAAGATCATCGGGCGTTTTGTGCTGGGGGATCCGGTGCAACAAGGCATTGATCTGGCCGGCGTGGTCGGGCAACCGGTGCTGGCAGCGGCCGACGGTGAAGTGGTCTACAGCGGCGACGGTTTGCTCGGCTATGGTGAGCTGGTGATCGTCAAGCATTCCCCGGATTACCTGAGTGCTTACGGCCACAATCAGCGACGCCTGGCCGCCGAGGGGGATCAGGTCAAAGCCGGGCAGGTGATCGCTGAGCTGGGCCAGCGCGGCAGCCTGAGTCTGCTGCATTTCGAAATCAGGAAACAGGGCAAGCCGGTCGACCCGCTGCTTTATTTGCCGCCCCGATAGGTCGATGATGGCGCCGCCATGAGCCGAGAACCCGACCCCGAAGCCGCTTTGCCCGCCGACGATCTGGCCTTGTTGCTGGCGCTATCGGGTGCCGATGAAGATCGCGAGCAACGCGATTCGACGACCTCGTATCTGAATGAAATCGGCTTGATCCCATTGCTCAGCAGTGCCGAAGAAATTGTCACCGCGCGTGCCCTGCGCGCTGGCGATAGCGCCGCCCGCAAGCGCATGATCGAGGCCAATCTGCGCCTCGTGGTCAGCGCTGCGCGGCCCTATATCGGGCGTGGCTTGCCCTTGCTGGAATTGGTCGCCGAAGGCAATCTGGGGTTGCTGCGTGCGGTGGAAAAATTTGATCCCGAGCGCGGCTTTCGTTTCTCCACTTATGCGATGTGGTGGATCCGTCAGGCGATCGAGTTTGCGCTGATGCGCACCCGGGCGGTGCGCCTGCCGGTGCATGTGCTGCGCGAATTGGCGCAGATGCTGCGTGCCAACCGCGAGTTGAGCCGGTCTGGGGTGGCGCCGACCCTGGAGCAACTGGCGCGCCATCTGGACAAGCCGGTCAACGCGGTGGCCAAGCTGTACTGCTTGAATGAACGCGTCGAATCGTTGGACGCCAGCCGTTCCGACGACGATGAACGCCTGCTCGGTGAAATGATCGCCGCCGAAACCGAGGATCCAGCACAGCGCTTGGCCGAAGGTCGCAACGATCAACGGGTGCAGGATTGGCTGGGCCAACTCAATGCGCGACAACGGCAAGTACTGGAACGGCGCTTCGGCCTGAACGACCAAGCTGCGCAATCGCTGGCCGAAATTGCCGAAGTTCTGGGCATTTCGCGCGAACGCGTCCGTCAGATCGAGGCTGCTGCGCTCAAGCAATTGCGCAAGTTGGGAGCGCCGGATTGATCGAAAAACGTTGGCTCGGCTTGGCTCGGCTCGGCTCGGCTCGGCTCGGCTCGGTCTTTTTGGCTGTGGTCGCGGCGGCTGGGCCGCCGCCGCGTATCAGCTCGCCGCTGCGGTGAATCAGCGCAGCAAAAACTCGGCGCGACAACCGTCAGCAAGCGGGGTTGGCGTGGCAAGTCCAGCAAGAAAAAGCCCCGAGCCAAGCACCGCGCCAACTGATCGGCGGTGGCAACCGACTAGCGATCGAACGGCCGCAGAATCACTTCGCCTGCGGAACGGATCCGCAGGCGCAATTTCACCTCGCCGCTGCCGAGTTCGCCGCGCAAATGGTGCGGATCGCGATGCTGTGTTTGCAGTGCCGCGCCAAAGCTTTCATCGATGCCAACGCCGCTCTGCACATCGAGCGCAACTTCGCTGGCGGCCGGGATCAACAGTTCCACCAGTCCGCTGGTGCTGGTCAAAAAAGCGTCACCGATCCACTTGCCACCGATTTGGGTGGCGCGGACATTGCCGCTTTGCGACGCCAGTTGCAGTCGGCCGGAGCTGGCGACGAGGATGTCGCCAGAGCGGCTGTTGGCGTGCAGATTGGCGGTGAGTTGTTTGCCGCGAATGCTGCCAGCAACGGTCTCGATGTCGATATCCGCCAGCGGCGGCAGGTAAACCACCAGATCAACCCGGCCGGAACTGCCCGGGGGGAAAGGCGCGGCGTAGACGACCTCCAGCGTTGCCCAATCGGCTTGGCTGCGAAAGTCGAACTGCGGGGCCGGTGCGGCGTCGTCGATGCGTTGGACGACGGCATAAATGCCCAGGTCGGTGTCCACCATCGACTTCAGATGGACATCGCCCCAAGGGTTGTGAATGCGCAATCGGGTGACCGCCGGAGTCATCACGAAACGCTGCTTGACGCGCTCGATTCGAACCTCGGGGTTGCGGCTGTCGGTGTTGCCGGGTGCCTCGACAGCGGACGGTGAACCAACGCAGGCCGCCAGCAACAGCGGTAGCGTGACGCACAACAAAAATCGAAATATTGGAGTCATGGAACCGTGCCGCGCAGTGGGTGGTGGATGCTGGCAGAGAATCCGGTTCGGCGCCAATTCGTGGCAGTGCGAAACGCTGACGCTGGCGGTTTGGTAGTGCGGATTCCTCACTGAATGCGCGCGCAATCCAGCATAATGTCGCCCCGCTCTTACCGACTTGCCGGACCGATGAAAACCCCCAAGGAGCTGCAGCCGCTGATCGACGACGGCCTGATCGATGAAGTGCTGCGCCCGCTCAAGAGTGGCAAGGAGGCCTCGGTGTACGTGGTGCGCTCCGGCACCGATATCCGTTGTGCCAAGGTCTACAAGGATATGGCGCAGCGCAGTTTTCAGGCACGGGTGCAATATCAGGAAGGCCGCAAACTGCGTGGCAGTCGGCAGACCCGTGCCGTCAACAAAGCCAGCAAGTTTGGTCGCCGTGAACAGGAGACCGCCTGGAAAAATGCCGAAGTCGATGCGCTCTATCAACTCGCCGATGCCGGCGTCTCGGTGCCGACGCCGCATGGATTTTTTCACGGCGTACTGCTGATGGCCCTGGTCACCGATGCCGCCGGACACAGCGCGCCGCGTCTCGGCGAGGTCGAGCTCAGCGCCGAACAAGCGCTGGATTTCCACCAACGATTGATCCGCGATGTCGTGCGCATGCTCAGTCTCGGTCTGATCCACGGCGATCTGTCCGAGTACAACGTGCTGGTGGCCGCCGATGGCCCGGTAATCATTGATTTTCCGCAGGTGGTCAGTGCGGCCGGAAACAATGCTGCGCGCGCCATGCTGTTGCGCGACGTGCACAACCTTCGCGATACCCTCGGTCGCTACGCCGAGGCAATCCACCGCAGCCACTACGGCGAAGAAATGTGGGCGCTTTATGAGAAAGGCGAGCTGCGGCCCGACAGCGTGCTTACCGGCGGCTTTGTGTTTGATGAACGCAAAGCCAACGTGCAGACGATCATGGCGACGATCGATGAAGCACGCAAAGAAGCGCTGATCCGTCAGCAGGGACGCGAGGAAGCCGAACGCGCTGATTGAGCACAGCGGACAGCGCGCAGACGACCACAAACCGTGCAACCTGGCGGGATTTTTTGGCGGCGGCTCGGTGCGGAGCCACCTAGTGGGAGCGCCGTAGCCCGCATGAAGCGCAGCGGAATGCGGGAAAGAAGCTATTGATTTCCCGCATTCCACTGCGTTGCATGCGGGCTACTTGCTGGTGGACTGATCTGGCTGGCGCGCAAAATTTGAGCTTCCCGTGCTCAATGATGTCCGAAAAACAGACCATGACGGTTCGTCCACGCCAAGCGTTTCGGTGATGTGATGGCGTTTCAATGGCGCAGCAATTGCATGGCCCGATTCAGGCCGGCGAGGGTGAACGGTTGCATGCGGTTGCCGATCAGGTCGCGGACCATGCCGATGGAAGGCGTGTAGCCCCAGGCCGATTCGGGCACCGGGTTCAGCCAGACCGCGCGCGCGTAAACGTCGAGCAGTCGCTGCATCCAGACTGCGCCGGCTTCTTCGTTCCAATGTTCGATGGAGCCGCCGGCCTGGGCGATTTCGTAGCCACTCATGCTGGCATCGCCAACGAAGATGGCGCGGTAATCGGACGGATATTTGTGCAGCAAGTCAAAAGTGGCGGTGGTTTCCTGGTAGCGGCGGGCGTTGTCTTTCCAGAGCCGCTCGTAAACGAAATTGTGGAAATAGAAATGTTCCAGATGTTTGAACTCGGCGCGCGCGGCGGAGAACAACTCCTCGCAGACGCGCACGTGTTCGTCCATCGAGCCGCCGACATCCAGAAACAACAGAATCTTGATCGTGTTGTGGCGCTCGGGACGCCAGTGCAAATCCAGCCAGCCGGCGTTGCGTGCGGTGCCGTCGATGCTGGCCGGCAGATCAAACTCATCGGCCGCGCCGGTGCGGGCAAAGCGCCGCAACTGGCGCAGGGCGAGTTTGATGTTGCGGGTGCCAAGCTCGACCTGGTCGTCGAGATTGGCGAAGGCACGCTGCTCCCAGACTTTGACCGCGCTGCGGTTGCGTGAAGCGCCGCCGACACGAATGCCTTCCGGGTGGTAGCCGCTGTGGCCGAACGGCGAGGTGCCGCCGGTGCCGATCCAGCGATTGCCGCCGTGGTGCGCGGCGGTTTGCTCCTGCAGACGCTGCTGAAATTGCCGCATCAGTTCGTCGAGGCCACCCAACGCTTTGAGCTTGGCGCGGTCTTCATCGCTCAACAACAGCTCGGCGTGACGGCGCAACCAGTCTTCCGGAATCTCGCCAAATTGTTCTTTGGTGATGGCTTCGACGCCTTTGAAGTAGGCAGCGAAAACGCGATCAAAGCGGTCGTACTGGCTTTCGTCTTTGACCAGACACAGCCGCGACAGCGCGTAGAACTCATTGATCGAAGCCTGCGCCAATCCGGCCTTGAGCGCTTCTAGCAGGTTCAGAAACTCGGTCAGGCTGGTCTTCAGACCGCCCGCTCGCAACGCCAGTAGAAAGGAAATCAACATGGCCTACTGCAGTGCCTCATAAATAACAAAACCTATTCGTGGCCTGATGTCTGGCAGTGCCGCAGCCCGCATGGAGCGCAGTGTCGTAGCCCGCATGGAGCGCAGCGGAATGCGGGAAAGAAGCTATTGAGTTCCCGCATTCCACTGCGTTGCATGCGGGCTACTTGCGGTTTGGGGCGCGATGGGCAGCGGCTCAAGCGCCGCGCCGCGCCAGGAACGCCAGTTTTTCGAACAGGTGGACATCGGCTTCGTTCTTGAGCAGGGCGCCATACAGTGGCGGAATGGTTTTGCGCGCGTTGTGCTCGTGCAGGGTTGCGACTGGAATATCTTCGGCGAGCAGCAATTTGATCCAGTCGAGCAACTCCGAAGTGCTTGGCTTTTTCTTCAGCCCCGGCGTTTCCCGCAGTCCAAAAAATGATTGCAAGGCTTCGTTGACCAGATCGCGCTTCAAACCCGGAAAATGCACCGCGACAATCTGCGTCAGGGTTTCGGCATCGGGAAACCGGATGTAGTGAAAGAAGCATCGGCGCAGAAACGCATCCGGCAGTTCCTTCTCGTTGTTGCTGGTGATGATGACGATCGGCCGCTGGATGGCGGCGATGGTTTCGTGCGTCTCCGGCACGTAGAAGTCCATGCGGTCGAGCTCACGCAGCAGGTCGTTCGGAAACTCGATATCGGCTTTGTCGATCTCGTCGATCAACAAGACCGCGCGCTCGGGGCTCTGGAATGCTTCCCAGAGCTTGCCCGGCACGATGTAGTGTTTGATTTCGCTGACGCGCGGATCACCAAGTTGCGAATCGCGCAGACGCGACACCGCGTCGTATTCGTACAATCCCTGCTGCGCTTTGCTGGTGGATTTGACGTGCCACTCGATCAACGGTGCGGCCAGCGCCTGCGCTACCTGCTCGGCGAGCAGGGTCTTGCCGGTGCCAGGCTCGCCCTTGATCAGTAGCGGTCGTTGCAGGGTGATGGCGGCGTTGACCGCCAGTTTCAGTTCGTCGGTGGCGACATAGGCGTCGGTGCCGGTAAAGCGCATGGGCATCAATCCGTGAGGGTAGGGCGCTATTGTAATGAGCGTTCAATCGCTGGGCGGCAGCACTTCGATTACTTCGCGAATGGTGGTGATGCCGCGCGCCACCATTTCGGCGGCGGCGTACCGCAGTGGGCGCATGCCTTCCTTGAGCGCGATCTGCTGGAAGGCCGGTAAATCCAGGTCCTTGCTGATGCTTTTGCGCAAGTCGGCGCTGATCGGCAGAATTTCGTAAATGGCGCTGCGGCCCAGATAGCCGGTATTGCGGCAGTGATGACAGCCTTTGGGTAGCGCTCCTCGCGCCGGTTTGGGCAGGCCCATGCGCCCGACCAGAACCTCCCATTCGGCGGCATCGACATCGCCCACGGTTTTGCAATGCGGGCACAGCCGCCGCACCAGACGTTGCGCAATCACGCCGTTCAGCGTGCTTTGGATCAGATAGTGCGGCACGCCTAAATCGAGCAGGCGGGTCACCGCCGAGGGCGCGTCGTTGGTGTGCAGCGTGGACAGCACCAGGTGCCCGGTCAGCGACGCCTGCACCGCCATTTCGGCGGTCTCCAGGTCGCGGATTTCACCGATCATGATGATGTCCGGATCTTGCCGGAGCAGGGTGCGCACACCAGCGGCGAAACTCAGATCGATATTGCTCTGTACTTGCATCTGGTTGAACTCGGGCGCGATCATTTCGATCGGGTCTTCGACCGTGCAGACATTG
>PEUI01000017.1:8034-14310 GCA_002785585.1 Lysobacterales bacterium CG02_land_8_20_14_3_00_62_12 | reverse complement strand
GCAAGGGATGCCGACCAGCGCCTGCGGCAACGGCGCCAGCGTGGTCAATGCCATCCGTTACTACAGTTGGGGCGGCACCTCGGTACTAACCAATTTTTTTGACGCCAGCGATGCCCTGCTCGGTGCCAGCAGCTTGTTCTTCGGCTTCGAGCAGAACGATGGTCTGGTCGGTCAATGTTCGTCGCATCTGGGCTTGGTGCTGCGCGACAACTACGGTTGGAATCACCTGGACGAGGTCAACCAGTTGTTCGGTTTACGCGGCCTGTTCAGTGCCAACCCGGTGTCGGTGCTGCGCGCCCACGCCAATCGGCTGAAATCGGCGGGGCTTTGAGCGGTTCGGGGCCGGAGCCAAACCGCCGCGCCCCAACGCCGGTGCGCTGGCAACTACGCCACTACCGCTGGCCGCTGGCGCTGCTGCTGGCCGCGCTGTTGCTGTGGTTACTCGGACTGCTGCACCAGCCGTTGCCGGATAGCAGCGGATGGCCGCGGGTATCCGGCAGCCATCAGGCCGACCGCGCCGACGCCAACGCAGCCGCAGCAACGCCGATGCCAGCCGCGGCCGCGCTGGCCGATCAAGCCGCCTTCACCCAATCCAAACGCGCGTTGCCGGCTTCGCTGCGCGGTAGCACGCCCGATGGCGCGGTGACGCTGGATGCCAGCGGCCGACTGCGCCCCAGCATCGAACTGCGGCGATTGTTCGACTATTTTCTGAGCGCCATTGGTGAACTCGATCTGGCCGCCATTCGCACGCATCTGCTGGACACCGTGGCCGCGACAGAACCCCCGGCGCTGACCGCAGAAGTGGCGGCGTTGTTTGATCGCTACGTCGATTACCAGGCAGAACTGGCGCAGCAAGCTGTGGGCTTCGGTGCGCTGCCCGCAGACCGTCTGGCCGGCACCATGGCGTTGCGCCGCAGGTTTTTTGATGCGGCCACGGTCACCGCCTTTTTTGGCGCCGAAGAGGCCGATGCGCAAGCCACATTGCGCCGACTTGAGATCGGTCATGACCCGGCGTTGACCAGCGCGCAACGCGAGCAACGCTGGCGCGAGCTGGAGCAATCGCTGCCGCCAGAACTGCAAGCGCAGGCGCGCGAAACCACTAGCGCGGTGCTGATCGAAGAGCAATCGCGGCAATTTGAGCAATTGGGAATCGCGGCCGCGCAACGCCACCGCGAACGCAGCGCCGCGTTTGGCCGCGCTGCTGCTGATCGACTGGCCGTGCTGGATCAACAACGCGCGGACTGGGAGGCCCGCCGCGCCGAATATCAACGCGTCCGCGCAGCGATTTTGGCCGACGCCGGGCTCGGCCCGGCCGAACGCGCCGCCGGCATCGAACAATGGTTGCAACAGCATTTCAGCGCCAGCGAACAACGTCGCGTGCGCGCGCTGGAGCCGTTTGAGTAACACCGTAAAAAAGCCTGCGGTGTTCTCGTAGGAGCGGCGCTCCTGCAAAGCTCAAGCGCCGCGCAAAAGTTCCTCGGCGCCTTGGGCGAGCAAGGCCTCAGCGACGCGTTTGCCCAGGCTTTCGAACGCGTCCATGGCAGCAAACCCGTGGGCACGCACGCAGCGACCATCACTGGCGCGGCCGACCAGGCCGGTGAGTGCCAGGTCGCCATCGTCGAGCGTGCAATAGGCGGCAATCGGCACCTGACAGGAGCCATGCAGGTGCCGATTCATCGCGCGCTCGGTGTTTACGCACACCGCGGTGTCGGCGTCGTGCAGGCAACTGAGCAGATCGATCAAGGCGCCGTTGCCGGCCAACACTTCAATGCCGATGGCGCCCTGGGCGACCGCCGGTAAAAAATCGGGGGCGGTCAACCGTTGCCGAATTCGTGCATGCATATCCAGTCGATCCAGACCGGCGCAGGCGAGCACGATGGCGGCGTATTCATCGGCATCCAATTTGCGCAAACGGGTGTTGACGTTGCCGCGCAGATCGACCAACTGCAGATCCGGCCGCCGCGCCCGCAATTGCGCTTGCCGACGCAGCGACGAGGTGCCGACGCGGGCGTTCACCGGCAGCGCATCAAAGCTCGCATGGCGGTTGGACACCAACGCATCGAACGGATCGGCGCGCTGCAAAATGGCACCGATGGCAAAGTCGGCGTCCACTTCCATCGGCACATCTTTCATCGAGTGCACCGCCAAATCGGCACGGCCATCGAGCATCGCCGCTTCGAGTTCTTTGAGAAACAGCCCCTTGCCACCGATCGCCGCGAGCGAGCGATCCAGCACCTCGTCGCCACGCGTGCTCAGCGGCACCAGTTCGATTTCCAGTCCCCGGTGGTGTTGGCACAGTCGCCGGCGGACATGCTCGGTCTGCCACAGGGCGAGCGGACTCTGGCGGGTGGCAATGCGCAATTTCATTGGGTCACTCACTGATGTTTGGCCAATGCCCGCAACTCGGGCAAACAACGACGGCTGATTTCCAACGCGCGATCGGCGCCGCGCAGACGGGCGTGCATGGTGCCAGCCGGGTCACGTTCCAGCGCCAGCAGGCGATCCAGCGCGATCAGGCAATTGCGATGGATGCGGACGAATTGATCGGCGAACTCTTGTTCCAGCGACTTCAGGGATTCTTCGATCAACACCTCGCCATGTTCGCCGTGGACCACCACATATTTATCCTCGGCGAGCAGGTAGATCACTTCGGTCACCGGCACCAACCGCAGATTGCCGCGCACCCGCGCACACAGATGGGTGCGACGCTGGCCCTGGCTGCCGATGCCGGCGCTGCCACGGCGCTCCTCGATACTCAGGCGTTCAGCGCGTTGCAGCGCGGCTTGCAGGCGCTCGGCGCGCACCGGTTTGACCAGGTAATCCACGGCGCGGGCTTCGAACGCGGCGAGCGCGTGTTCGTCGTAAGCCGTGCAAAAAATCACCGCCGGGGGAATCTCGAATCCGGCCAGGTGGCGCGCGGCTTCCAGTCCATCCATTACCGGCATGCTGATGTCGAGCAAGACCGCGTGTACGCGCTCGCGGGCACAGAACTCGACCGCCGCGCGACCATCGGCGAGCTCACCGGCGATCTCAATCGCCGGCGATGACAGCTCGGTGAGCAAAGCGCGCATCCGCGCTCGTGCCAGCGCCTCATCATCGACGATCAGAACCCGCATCAACATTTCATCCTCGCTACCAACTCCGCATAACCGCATCGTAATCGGCTGCTGGCAACACTTCCAGACGGTACTTGCCGGTGCCTCACAAAACCGGGGTGGCTGGCAGTCAGCGCGCCGGGTGTTCGGTCATGCGTGGGCACTAGCGGCCGCAGCAAACCGGTGCTGCAGAAAATTGCCCAGGTCAGCGATTTCGTCGGCGCAGACCGCGTGGGCCATCAGGTAACTGTGCCATTCCACGGAGTAACGCTGATGCGTGAGCCAATCGCGGCTGCTGGCGCCCAGCGCCATCGCCACCATTGGATCCAAACTGCCGTGGCCAATGAAAACGGGAATCTGCCGGGAGATTTCGCTGGCCTCGCTCCGCGCTTGATCGGCCAACGGCAGATAGCCCGACAACGCCACCACCCCCGCGAGCAACCGGGTGCGGCGCACCAGCGTCGATAGGGCAATCGCCGCGCCCTGCGAGAACCCAATCAGAAATTGCCGCTCCGGCGGCACGCCGCGCGCGGTCTCGCGATCCAGCAGCGCGCTGACTTGATGGATCGATGCCTGAATGCCAGCGGCGTCTTGGCGATCCTCCAAACGCGGCCCGGTGATGTCGTACCAAGCGCGCATTTCCATGCCGCCATTGAGGGTGACCGCACGCTTGGGCGCATGCGGAAACACAAACCGCAGCGCTGGCCAAGCGCGCCGCACCAACTCCGGCACCACCGGCTCGAAATCGCCCCCATCGGCGCCCAGGCCATGCAACCAGACCACGCTGAATCGGGGATTGGGCGCGGTTTCGATCTCAATGGTTTCGAGCATGCCGCCGATCCTCCGCAAAAGCCTATTGTGGCCGCAGCACGCGCTGAGCGTCTACGGCCGGTGGACAACTGCAGCAGCGTGGTCCAGATGCAGCGCGGCGTGGTCAACCGCGGAGCGGGTCAATCCGGGGATTTCTGTGATCGAAATTCCCGGATGACCAGCTCCGCTATTGAAGAGCTTTTCCGCTGCGCTGCATCGGGGCTACTTGCTCGTCTCTCGTCTCCCGCTTCAACGCGGCAACGGCGCGCGCGCCAATGCCCAGACTTGGACGGCGGCGGCACCGGCCTGCTTGAGCACACGCGCGCATTCGGTGACGGTGGCGGCGGTGGTAACGACATCGTCGATCAAGGCGATCTGCAGGCCGTCGATCCTGCCAGTGGCGGTGAACGCGCCGCGCACGTTGCGACGGCGGGCTTTGGCATCGAGGCCGCTCTGCGCGGCGGTGATTTGGTGGCGCTGCAAAACTTCTTGGCAGATCGGTAGCGCGCAACGCTGACCGAGCAAGCGGGCAATTTCCAGCGCCTGATTGAAGCCGCGTTCGCGCAGGCGGTGGTGGTGGAGCGGCACCGGCAGCAGCAGGTCCGGGCGGGCGATACGGCGATCCGCCAGCGCGGCCATCACGCGCTCGGCGAGCAAGCCGGACAACACCCGCCCGCAGGCCAGGTCACCGCCAAACTTGAAGCGGGTAATCAATCCGGCGAGCGGCCATTCGTAGCGAAAAGCGGTCACCGCCGAGACGAATGCCGGTGGCGATTGCAGGCAATGCGCACAAAGCGCTTCGGCCGCGGCCAACGGCAGCGCACAACGCGCGCAGCAGCGTGTGTTGAACGGCAAATCCTGCTCGCAGGCGGCACACAGGTCGCGGGCGCGACCACTGGCGCTGGCGCAAAGTACGCAGTGCCCGGGCAGCCAGCGAAACGACAGCCGTCGCAGGAATCCGTCAACCTGATCTGCTATTGCCACGTTGACAGCCGCCTCGGCGCCGTTGACACTGCAAGCTGCTTTATAACCGATTGGTCGCTGCCATGACTGCCCCCCTGCGCCACAACTGGGCCTTGCCCGAGATCGAAGCGAAGTTCGATCTGCCCTTCAACGACCTGCTGTTTCAGGCGCACTCGGTGCATCGCGCCCACCACGATGCCAACGCCGTGCAGATTTCCACGCTGCTGTCGATCAAGACCGGCGCCTGTCCCGAGGACTGCGGTTACTGCCCGCAGAGCGCGCGTTTCGACACCGGCCTCAAGGCCGAAAAATTACTGCCGTTGGCCGAGGTGATGGCGCGCGCGCGCGCCGCCAAAGCCAGTGGCGCCACCCGCTTCTGCCTGGGCGCGGCCTGGCGCTCACCGCGCGACCAAGACCTGGCGCAGGTCGCCAGCATGGTCAGCGCGGTCAAGGCCTTGGGCTTGGAAACCTGCGCCACCCTTGGCATGTTGCGTGGCGATCAGGCCGCCACGTTGAAGTCGGCCGGACTCGATTACTACAACCACAATCTGGATACGTCGCCGGAGTATTACCCGGCGGTGATCAGCACGCGCTGCTATCAGGATCGCTTAGATACGCTGACCGAAGTTCGCGACGCTGGCCTGAAGACTTGCTGCGGCGGCATCGTCGGCATGGGCGAATCCCGGCGTGACCGCGCCGGTTTGTTGCAGGCGCTGGCCAATTTGCCGGCGCATCCGGACTCGGTGCCGATCAATCGCCTGGTTAAAGTCGCTGGCACCCCGCTGGCCGCCGCAGCGGAACTGGAAACCTTCGAGTTTGTGCGCACGCTGGCGGTGGCCCGCCTGCTGATGCCGCGTTCGATGCTCCGGCTTTCGGCCGGCCGCGAGTCGATGAGTGAAGAACTCCAGGCACTGTGTTTTTTTGCCGGCGCCAATTCGATTTTCTATGGCGAAAAACTGCTGACCACGGGCAATCCGGATACGGCTGCGGATCAGGCCTTGTTCGGCAAACTCGGCTTGCATCCGCTGGCGCCAGGCGCTGATTGCCACTGAGCAGCGCTGCGCCCTGTCGGCGCGGATGAGACACGCTGTAGTGGCAGCGCCGACGAGTGTCGCGATCATCTGAAATTGAGCCCCTCCCCCGCTTGCGGTGGAGGGGTTGCGGAGAGGGGCTCTAGACTTTCGCTTTTCGACCAGATGGCGACCGCTGATTGAAAGATCAACAGCCCCTCTCTCCCGACCTCTCTCCCGCCAGCGGGAGAGAGGAGCAAAGCTCGTCGTTTGTCATCCTTCCTGCACCAGCCATTGTCTTCGGTCCGCAAACTTCGAAACCCAATGCCCAGACCCAACCTCACAGATCGCCTGATCGCCCACCACGCCGAGCGCACCGCCGCCGAGCTGGCGCGGCG
>PEUI01000017.1:7770-8023 GCA_002785585.1 Lysobacterales bacterium CG02_land_8_20_14_3_00_62_12 | reverse complement strand
TCACCGCCGCCACCGGCTTGCGGATTCGACTCGATGGCCGGGATTTGTTGAGCTTTGCCAGCAACGATTATTTGGGTCTGGCGCAAGACCCGAGGTTGATCGCCGCGCTGCAATCCACCGCCAACGATTTTGGTGTCGGCGCCACCGCCGCGCATTTGCTTGGCGGCCATCGCCGACCCCACCAGCAACTCGAAGCCAGCCTCGCCGAGTGGTTGGGCTACCCACGCGCGCTGCTGTTTTCTACCGGCATGAT
>PEUI01000017.1:0-7726 GCA_002785585.1 Lysobacterales bacterium CG02_land_8_20_14_3_00_62_12 | reverse complement strand
TCTGCGTGCAGGACCGCTTGAATCACGCCAGCCTGATCGACGGCGCGCGCCTCGCCGGCGCCGAATTGCTGCGTTATCCCCACGCCGATCTGGCGGCGGCGCGACGGCAATTGCAGGCGCGTCCGCAAGCCGCCGCCCTGCTCGCCAGCGACGCCGTGTTCAGCATGGATGGCGATCGCGCGGCACTCGGCGAACTGGCTGCCCTCTGCCAACGCGAACCGGCAACGCTGCTGGTCGATGACGCGCACGGCCTTGGCGTACTCGGCGAACAAGGCCGCGGCAGCGTTGCCGCACAAGGCTTATCCGCAACCGAGGTGCCGGTGTTGATGGTGACGCTGGGCAAAGCGCTGGGTACGTTCGGCGCTGCCGTGCTTGGATCGACCGCGCTGATCGAGGGATTGATCCAGTTTTCCCGACCCTATATCTACACCACGGCGCTGCCGCCGGCGCTGGCTGCGGCCACGCTGCAATCGATCTCGATTGTTCGCGCGGAGACCTGGCGGCGCGATCATCTGGCGGTCTTGATCGAGCGTTTCCGTAGTCGTGCCCAAGCCATCGGTCTGCGGCTGATGGCCTCCGCCACACCGATTCAGCCGATCCTGATCGGTGACTCGGGCCGCGCCATGGCCTGGTCGCAGCAACTGGAAGCCGCCGGCTTCTACGTGCCCGCGATCCGTCCGCCGACCGTGCCCGACAACGCCGCGCGCTTGCGCGTCACCTTGTCCGCCAGCCATTCGTTGGCCGAGGTCGATGCATTGATAGAGGCGCTGGCGCGCGCCAGCGCGGCTTGAACCGGGATCGGCCTGCCATGTACATACAAACCCTCGGCAACGGCCCCGATCTGCTGCTGATCCATGGCTGGGCGATGCACGGCGGGATTTTTCATCCGTTGGCCGAGCGGCTCGCCGATAACCACCGCGTGCATGTCGTCGATCTGCCCGGGCACGGCCGCAGTCGCGTCGATAGCGCGGCATTCGAATTGACCGCCATCGTCGAACGGTTGACGCAAGCACTACCCCCGGCGGTATGGATCGGTTGGTCGCTCGGTGGCTTGCTCGCCATCCACGCCGCGATCCACGCACCGCAGTCGGTACACGGGCTGGTCAGCATCGCCGGATCGCCGCGCTTTGTGGTCGGCGAGCGCTGGAAAACCGGCGTCGAGCTGGCGATCTTTGAACAATTCGGCGCCGATTTGCGGGCCGATTACCGCAGCACCCTGGAACGCTTTCTCGCCCTGGAAATGCACGGCGACGAAAACGCTTTGGCGGGCCTGCGCGGATTGCGCACGCAATTGTTCGATCGCGGCGAGCCGGCGCTATCGGCGCTCGCCGCCGGTCTGCGGCTACTCGAGCACAGCGATCTCCGCGATCAACTGGCGCAGATTGCCTGCCCCAGCGTCTGGATCGGCGGCCGCCGCGACCGCCTGGTGCCGAGCGCGGCGCTGGCCTGGTCGGCCAGCGCCGCAGGCGGGCGCTGTTGCCTGATCGACAAAGCCGGGCATGCGCCGTTTCTCACCCATATCGATCAAGTCCAGCAAGCGATCATCGGCTTGCTCGGCGAGGTCACCCCGGCATGAGTCTCGATGTCGATCAGGTGCGTCGCCGGTTTGCCCGCGCCGCCCGGCACTACGATGCCACCGCAGTCTTGCAGCATGAAGTGCAAGCCGCGCTGCTGGAGCGCGTGCGCGAAGTGGTGACCACGGCGACCCGCGTGCTCGATGTCGGCGCCGGCACCGGCAGCGGCAGCGCGGCACTGCGCAAACACTTTGCCAAAGCCGAAGTGATCGCGCTCGATCTGGCGTTGCCGATGCTGCGCCAGGCGCGCCGTCAACTCGGCTGGTGGCGGCCGTTTCGTCGCGTTTGCGGCGACGCCCGCGCCCTGCCGATCCAGGATCAATCGCTGGATCTGATTTACTCCAACCTGTGTCTGCAATGGTGTGACGATCTGCAGCCGGTGTTCGCCGAGTTCCGCCGCGTGTTGAAACCCGGCGGCTGGCTGCTGTTCACCAGCTTCGGCCCGGATACCTTGACCGAACTCCGGCAAAGCTGGGCGGCGGTCGATGCGCATCCGCACGTCAACCAGTTTCAGGATCTGCACGACGTCGGCGATGCGCTGATGGCGCAGGGATTTCGCGATCCGATGCTCGATGTCGAGCGCCTCACGTTGACCTACACCGATGCCTTGACGCTGATGCGCGAACTCAAAGCCATCGGCGCCAGCAATGCCGATCAACGCCGTTGCCGTGGCCTCACCGGTCGCCACCAGCTACAGGCGGTGCTGGCGCGCTACGAAGCGTTCCGTGATCCAGAGCAGCGCCTGCCCGCCAGTTACGAAGTGATTTTCGCGCAAGCGCAAGCGCCCGCCAGCACGCAACCGCGACGCAGTGCCGAGGGCGAAATCGCCAGCGTCTCGGTGGCTAGCCTGCGTAGCGGATTGCAGCAACTGCGGGACAAAAAAAAGTGATCCGGCCGGGCCGCGCCTTAGCCTGGCTGGTGGCAGCATTCCTGCTCGCCGCCTGCCAGCGGGTACCGCCACTGGAAAGCCTTGACGGTCGCGCCCAGGGCACCAGCGATCACATCGTCTATTGGCGGACCGCGCCCGGCGACCGGCAAGCCTTGCAGCGCGAAGTGGATACCGAACTGCAACGCCTGGATCGCCTGTTGTCGAATTACCGCAGCGATTCCACCATCGAGCGCTTCAACGCTGATCGCTCCATCGCCGCCATCGAGGTCGGACCGGAAATCGTCGCCTTGGTCGAGCAAGCGCGCTTCATCGCCAGCGCGGTCGACGGCTGCTATGACCTGAACATCAAACCGGCATTCGACTTGTGGGGCTTTCGCGGCGATCAACTGAACCTATATCTCTCACCACGCATCGGTGCGCATAGGTTGGCGGTGACCGCAGCGGTTTTTAACGGCGACGGCCGGTCACCCCAACCCACCCCCAGCACAACGATTCGGCAAATTTTTCCGGCGCCATTTTGGGCACTCATGTGGCCGAATCGCAGCGCTTGACCTGTATCAAACCGCCACTTCAGCGACAAAGCTAGAATGCGCCACAACAATTACCAGCCAATCCACCCATCAAGGATCCCGACGATGAAAATGTTTCCATTGCTGAGCGCGCTAGCGCTGACCCTGCTGATTGCTGCCTGTGGCCAAGGCACCGCGCCACCGAGTACGACCGCGCCAGTGGCTGACGCGGCAGCGCCGGCACCGGATGCGGCGGCGCCCCTCCCCGGCGAACGTACTTACAAAACCACCTGCTCGTTGTGCCACGCCGCTGGCGTGGCCGGCGCGCCCAAGCTGGGTGACAAAGCCGATTGGGCGCCGCGCCTGGCGCAAGGCAAGGAGCTGCTCTATCAGCATGCCCTGCAAGGCTTTACCGGGCAGAAAGGGGTGATGCCACCGCGCGGCACCGGCATGTCGTTGAAGGATGAAGAGATCACGGCAGCGGTCGACTACATGGCCGCCAAAGCCGAGTAATCCTGGCCACCGATCATCGCTGGATCCAATCCGCCCCGGCGCCACCCATCCGCCCCAACGCAACCCGGGGGCGCGCGGGCGCCAGGATAACGGGGCGCAGTCGCCGCTTGATCTGATCGGCGGCGGCGCTGGTTCACATCCGTTGATCGTGCAGCACACCGCCATCGATATTCACTTGAGCGGCGGTGATCTCGGCAAACGCCAGCACCTTGCCGCCAAACGCCAGCGCAAATGGTGGCTCTTCGTGGAAACGTGTGGGTGGTTGGCGGTCAGTGATGGTGACGCAGCGAGCGTAGCCCGGATGAAGCGCAGCGGAATCCGGGGATTCAACAACGTGAGACCGCAGCGGATTGCTACGGAAACCTCCCGGATGACCAGCTCCGCTATTGAAGAGCTTTCCCGCTGCGCTTTCCGGGCTACTTCCTGTGCGGTCAGGAATAGCCGCTGCGCAGCGTCACAAGCACATTGGGCAAGGGCGCGCAAGCTGTCAGATCCGACAGGGTTGGATAGCGTGGGCGACCGGTTATGCTGCCAAGGTTGTGCGGCGCGGGCGTAAAAGCCGATCATTTCGTGGTTGCAGCACTTTAAGGAGCATTCGGTATGAAGCCTTATGCAGCGCGCTGTGTTTCGATCATTGCCTGGCTGTTGGCGCTCGCGGTGCCCAACGCGCAGGCCTTTGTCGATCCACCCACGTTTGTGCCGGTGGCACCCAATTCAGCGCAGCCGATCACGGTGTCGGTGACAACGGGTATCTGCCACGGATTTATTGGCGGCGGCGTGGCTGGCATTCCGCCGATACGAATCGAGCGCTCCCTGGCATCGTCGATGTGATTTCGCCGGGCATCATCGCCTTTGATGGATTTTGCAATCTGCCCATCATCACCCAGCCGTTCGAAATTGGCGCATTACCCGCAGGCGACTATCAGGTGCGCGTCTGGATTATCGATCTGTCATTCGGTTTTCAAGAAACCACGTTGGTGGCAAATGCCCCCTTGAGCGTCACGCAAGGCCCGCTGCCACAGGTCATTCCCAGCTTGGGTACCGGCGCGAAAATCCTGTTGGGTTTGACGATTTTCTTCGCCGCCTGGCGATTGGGTAGTGCGCACTTGCGTGCGGTTTGCTGGCTCGCCGCTTTGCTGGGCAGCGCGACGGCCTCGGCCCAGTCCGCAGAAAAAGAGCTGCTGGTCTTGTGGGCGGACGGGCCGAATGCGCCGACACCGATGATGCTGGTGGCACCGATCTGCGGCCAGCCTTCCCGCCCGTTGTGGGGCCAGGAATGGCCTCCCCGCACCGCCGCCAATACTTTGGGTCAAATCGCGCAAGCTGTCAGATTTGACAGGTAGGGTTAACGTGGACGACTGGTTACGCTGCCAAGGTCGTGCGCGACGGGGAAAAAGCAGATCATTTCGTTGTTGCAGCACTTCAAGCAGCATCCCTATGCAGACCTTCATCGTTCGCTGCCTTTCGATGGTTGCCTTGCTGTTGGCGCTGGCGGTTCCCGCAGCGCAGGCCTTTGTCGATCCGCCTACCTTTGTGCCGGTGGCGCCTAACTCAGCGCAGCCCATCACGGTTTCGGTTCGCAGAGGAGTCTGTCACGGATTTATCGCTCCTGGACCAGGGGAGCCCACGCTTCGAATCGAGCACTCACCCGGGATAGTCGACATCATCACACCGGGAGTCATTGCGTTTGATGGGTTTTGCATCTGGCCCATCGCTACTGCCACCTTTGCGGTCAATGCATTGCCTAGTGGCGACTATCAGGTACGCATCTGGATAATCGACGCTAGCTTCAACTTTCTACAAACTACGTTAGTGGCAACTTCGCCTTTAACCGTAACGCAAGGCCCGCTGCCACAGGCGATTCCCAGCTTGGGAGGCGGCGCGAAAATCTTGTTGAGCTTGACGATTTTCTTCGCTGCCTGGCGATTTTACCTGGCCCGCCGTCGCGCGCTGCTCTTGGTAGCTGCCTTGCTGGGCAGTGCCACCGCCTCGGCCCAGTCCGCAGAAAAAGCACTGCTGGTCTTGTTGGCAGCCGGACCGAATGCGCCGACACCGGTGATGCTTGTAGAACCGGTGAGTTTCAGTTCGGGATACCTGAGCGCGCTCAGCTCCGGATTCACCGCCGAGGATCCAATTCGCGCGTTTTATTTGCTGCAGTGAGCACATTGGGTCAGGGCGCGCAAGCTCTCAGATCTGACAGCTGTTGCTAGCGTGCGTGACTGGTTACCCCGCTGCGGATATGCGGGGCCGACGTATAGCAGATCAATTCGTTGATGAAGCACTCAGGAGCATTGAACATGAAGACGTTTGCAGCGCGCTGCCCTTGGATGTTTGCCTTGCTGTTGGCACTCGCTGCGCCCACAGCGCAAGCCTTTGTCGATCCACCCACGTTTGTGCCCGTGGCTCCCAATTCAGCGCAGCCGATTACGGTGTCGGTTCGCACAGGTGGCTGTCATGGATTTCCTATTCCCGAAGTTGGTGCGCCACCAATGCGCATCGAGCGCAGCTCCGGCGTGGTCGATGTCATCGCACCGGGAACTATAGCTTTTGATGGCTTCTGCGTTAACCCAATAGAAACAAACAGCTTCCCTATCGGTGCACTGGCGCCCGGGGACTACCTGGTGCGCATCTGGATAATCAATAGCTCGCTCAACTACCTAGAAACAACGCAAGTTGCCTCTGCTCCCTTGACCGTTACGCAAGGGCCGATAGCGCAATCTATTCCAACTCTTGGCACCGGCGCTGTTGTCATGGTTGTTGTGCTGATGTTGCTGGTGAGTCTGCAATCTCTTCGCAGTCGGCATCGTTCGATCTTGTTGGTGCTGGCCTTGCCGGTCAGTGCGACAGCATCGGCGCAATCCGAGGAAAAATCGTTGCTGCTGTTGTTGTCCACATCACCCAATGCGCCTTTGCCGATTCAGTTGGTAGCTCCAAGAGAATTCAGTGCAGGCTATCTCGGTGTGCTGACTCCAGGCTTGGTGGCGGAGAATCCGACCCATGCCGTTTTTTTGTTGTCGCGGCGGGCGGCCGATTTCGGCGTCGGCTAGCCGGTGATTGCGCTGTTCGGTCACGCTGCGCAGAGTCGCCCGCACATCGGGCGAGGATGCGCAAGCTGTCAGAACTGTCAGGTGTTAGCGGTATGCGTGACCCGGTATCCTGCCGAGAACGTGTGGGGTGGGCGCATGGCGGATCGTTTCGTTGATGCACAACTCAGGAGATGGGTTATGAAGACGTTCGTGCTTTGGATCGTTGCCTTGCTGTTGGTGCTCGCTCTGCCCACTGCGCAGGCCTTTGTCGATCCACCGACGTTTGTGCCGGTGGCACCCAATTCAGCACAGCCGATCACGGTGTCGGTTCGCAGAGGAGTCTGCCACGCATTTATAGGCGGTGGCGTTGCGGGCATTCCGCCGATGCGCATCGAGTACTCACCTGGCATCGTCGATGTCATTGCGCCAGGAATCATCGCTTTTGATGGGTTTTGCAATCTGCCCATCGCTACCAATCCCTTTGCCATTGGTGCATTGGCACCGGGGGACTACCTGATACGAATCTGGATTATCGATCTATCATTCGACTTTCAGCAAACAACCTTGGTAGCCAATGCGCCATTGACGGTTACTCAAGGGCCCCAAACACAAGCCATTCCCACTTTCGGCACCGGAGCGAAAATCCTGCTGGTGTCGTTGATCTTGCTGGCCGCATGGCGATTTGGCAGCGCTCGCCGCCGCGTGGTGCTGTTGCTGGCTGCCTTGCTGGGCAGCACCACCGCATCGGCGCAATCCACAGACAAAGCGCTGCTGGTCTTGCTGGCAGCCGGACCGACTGCGCCGACGCCACAAATGCTGGTGGAACCGGTCAATTTCAGCTCGGGATATTTGGGGGTTATCAGCCCCGGATTTACCGCCGAGGATCCGATTCGGGCGTTTTACTTGCTGCAACAACGCGCGACCGGGGACTTCGCCGTTTGGCTGGAGGCCAATCCGGTCGACGCCAGGGCCAAGCTGGAGCGCTATGTGATCGTGACCTATCCGGCTACGGCAAATCTGCAAAACGCCCTGGCCGCGCTCGCTGCCGATCCGAATGTGCTCTATGCCTCGGAACCGGAGCCAGTCAGTTTTGCGACACCACCAGGGGGCGGGACTGGCCAACCACTACCGCATATCACAGCCAAGACGGTCGTCGGCACACCGGGCCAAGCCTGGGTCAACGACTTGCATTTTCCCGGCGCTTGGGCGCTCGCC
>PEUI01000111.1 GCA_002785585.1 Lysobacterales bacterium CG02_land_8_20_14_3_00_62_12 | reverse complement strand
CCTCCAGCGCGTCACCGACTTCGCCGCCGGCGTCAACTTCATGCGCGATCCCGAAGCCGCGGGGAGTTGTGTGTAATGGCATGGGCTGACGGTGCCGGGATCAAGTCGCGATTACCAGCCTCGGGCATAATGCCGGATTCGCGCAGCGGGCTTCGGCGCGGTGCGGCGATCTGACGACAGGAGGGGTGATGCATTTTTTCCACGATATCGATCCGGTGGCTTGGCAAATTGGGCCGTTGGCGGTGCATTGGTATGGTCTGACCTATCTGTGCGCGTTCGCCACCGCCTACTGGCTGGGCTTGCATCGCTTGCGCGCCGGGCGGTTGGGGATCAACGCCGAGCAGTTTTCGGATTTGTTGTTCGTCGGCATGCTCGGGGTCATTTTGGGCGGTCGCATCGGCTACATGCTGGTCTATGGCCGGGACGAACTGGCCGCCGATCCGCTCAGTCTGCTGCGGGTCTGGGAAGGCGGCATGAGTTTCCACGGTGGCCTGGTCGGGGTCTTGCTGGCGGGCCTGTGGTGGAGCCGCAAACAGCAGCGGGCGGTGTTCGATGTGATCGACTTTGTGGCGCCGCTGGTGCCATTGGGTCTGGGCTTTGGCCGTCTCGGCAATTTCATCGGCGGGGAATTGTGGGGGCGCCAATCCGATCTGCCCTGGGCGATGATTTTTCCGAAATCGTTCGAGCACCCCGGGGTCGATCTGGAAACCCTGCGCGCGCAGGCGGCGGCAGGCTTGCTGGACGCGCAGGCGCGGCATCCATCGCAGCTCTACCAGGCATTGCTCGAAGGACTGCTGCTGTTTTTGATCGTCTGGTTTTATTCCGCCAAGCCGCGGCCGCGTTATGCGGTTTCCGGCCTGTTTGCGCTGGGCTACGGATTGTTCCGGTTTGCCGTGGAGTTTGTCCGCGAGCCGGATGCGCAGATGGGCTTTATCGCCTTTGATTGGATGACCACCGGGCAGTTGCTGTCGTTGCCGCTGGTACTGGTCGGGCTCGGGTTGTTGTGGCTTTCGCGGCGGCGTCCCGTAAGTACCTTTCCGCTGCCTGGCGGTGCCGCCGACGCCGCGCGCGGGGCGTGAGTCGATGCGTCAGTATCTGGATTTGCTGCAACACGTGCGCAGCCAAGGCTGCGACAAGCCAGACCGCACCGGCACCGGCACGCGCAGCGTGTTTGGCTATCAGTTGCGGATCGATCTGGCGGCTGGTTTTCCGTTGCTGACGACCAAAAAACTGCACGTTCGTTCGATCATCCACGAGTTGCTGTGGTTCTTGTCTGGCAGCACCAATGTCGCTTACCTGCGCGAACATGGGGTCAGCATCTGGGACGAATGGGCGGCGCCCGACGGCGAATTGGGGCCGGTTTACGGCAAGCAGTGGCGCCGTTGGCAGACCGTCGATGGCCGCGTCATCGATCAAATCAGCGAAGTGGTTGCGGCGATTCGGCACAACCCGGATTCCAGACGATTGATCGTCAGCGCCTGGAACGTGGGCGATCTGCCAGCAATGGCGCTGCCGCCCTGTCACGCCCTGTTCCAATTTTATGTAGCGGCCGGAAAGCTCAGTTGTCAGCTCTATCAGCGCAGCGCGGATGTATTTCTGGGGGTGCCGTTCAATATCGCCTCGTATGCGCTACTGACCGAAATGATGGCCCAGGTCTGCGGCTTGCAGGTCGGTGATTTTGTGCTGACGCTGGGCGATGCGCACCTCTATCGCAACCACTTCGAGCAGGCCGATTTGCAGTTGCAACGCACGCCCAAAGCACTGCCGCGGTTGCGGCTGGATCCGCGCATCACCGACCTGCTGGCGTTTCGCTACGACGACATCCACATCGACGACTATGTGGCCGATCCGGGCATCAAGGCCGCGATTGCGGTCTAGCCTCGGCGGGCCGCGGTCCGCAACGCAACCGGCCGAACTGCCTGCGCTGGCGGCCGCCGCGCTGGATGCGGCAGCGCCGCGTTTGTGGGAGCGCTGGCGTTGTGGGAGCAAGGCCCGATGTGGGAGCGCCGAGAAGCGTCGCGATGGTGATGCTGTTGTGGGAGCGTCGCTTGCGTCGCGATTGTCATTTCGATAGCCAGGTCGCGATGCTTTTCGACGCTCCCACAAAAGCAGAAAGCGCCAGCGGCGCTCCTACAAAAACTAAAGTGCGGCCGACCCGCTGGTGCTGGGCGCCGCGACTTTACTTTTGCGGCGCCGGTTTGTGGGCGCCGAAGCCGATCCAGTAGGCGAGGGCGAGGGCGCCGAGGATCATGCCCAGGGCGCCACCGCTGAGCCGGGCGCGAGTGATCGCCAGGCTCAAGTCGGGACCGATCATGAAGATGGCGTCGATGAAGCCGACGCCGAGCGCCATCGTCACCACCATCGCCGCTTTCAGCCACAGCGCGTAGACCAGGCCGAGCGCGCAACAGAGGCTCGCCAGGACGCCGCCCAACCAGTGCGGATAGGGCGCGAAATGCTCGCGGACCAACAGCAGCGATGCCGCCACCAGCAGCGCCAGGCTGGGTAGCTCGGCGTGCAGTCGCAACGACAACACTGACCACAGGGCACCGCTGGCGAGCGGCAGAAACACGGCGGCGATCAGCCCGCTCAGACGATGCATCGAGGATTTGGTCATCGCGCATTGTGCCGGTTGCGGCGCCGGCTGGCGAGTAGTGCGGGACGCCATCAAGCGTCGTTGCGCGCAAACAGTGTCATCCGCTCGGGTTGCCAGTACACCGGGTGGCCGGCGTTGGCCGCTGCGCTGATCGCCGCGCCAGCCCGGTACAATAACCGGCCCCGCACTACCCACCGGCACGACACTTTTTTATGAGCTACAGCCAATCTTCTGAACCGATTCGACTGGAGCGCGATTGCGCGGCGGTGATGGTGCCGTCCGGCGATCTGGTCAATTTGCCGGCCGGGCAGGTGGGCTACATCACCCAGGCCTTGGGCGGCAGCTTCACCGTGTTTGTCGAGGGCAATCTGTTTCGTATCCGCAATCAGGACGCCGATGCGCTGGGCAAGGACCCGATGGCGCTGCCGGAATTGCCGGACAACGCTTCGGCCGCCGACGTGGAACAGGCGGTATGGATGCAGTTGCGTACCTGCTTCGATCCGGAGATTCCGATCAACATCGTCGATCTGGGTCTGGTCTACGAATGTACGGTCGAGCGCAGCGAATCCGGCGCGCACACGGTAAATATCAAATTGACGCTGACCGCGCCCGGCTGCGGCATGGGCGATATTCTGCTGACCGATGTCCGCGAAAAAGTCGAGCTGCTGCCAACCGTCACCGCGGCCGATGTCGAGTTGGTGTTCGATCCGCCGTGGAATCGGTCGATGATGTCGGAAGCGGCGCTGCTCGAAACCGGCATGATGTAGCCGTAGCCGTCGGCGCCGCGGATCAGTCCCGACCTCGGTGAAGACTTGGTCTATCCGGCGGCAGGGTCTCGGGCTACTCTGCTCGCCGTCGAGGAGTGACCACATGCCACCGAATAAAGCCATCCCCGGAGCAGAGTCGCCGCCGCCGCTCGCCGCCAATCCGTTCGCCGAGGTCAGCGCCCGCGGCAGCGTCGATTACCTGCTGCGCAATACCCAGCAGCACCACGTCCAGCTCAGCTTGCTCGCCGACACCAAGGCCAACATCGTCATTACCGTGGCCTCGATCGTGATGACGATGGCGATGGGCCGGGTCAACGATCCGGTGCTGTGCTGGGCGGCGATCGTGTTGATCGGGTTTTCGCTAT
>PEUI01000283.1:158-1748 GCA_002785585.1 Lysobacterales bacterium CG02_land_8_20_14_3_00_62_12 | reverse complement strand
ACCGGTGCTCTGGCCGAACACCACATAGCTGCTGCCGGAATAGTTGCCGTTCGGGTCGGCACGATCAGCCCCGACGATCAGGTCGCCGAAGCCATCGCCATTGATATCCCCGGCGGCGCTGACCGAGTGGCCGGAGTAGTCACCCGCCGCCCCGCCATCGAGGCGAAAACCATTACTGCCGTTCAAGCTGGACAGGGCCAGCGTCGGGGTGAAGTTCCCAACCGTGGCCGTGTCCTTGCCGAACACCACATAGCTGCTACCAGAGGAGGCGTTGCCGTTCGGGCTGGCACGATAAGCCCCGACGATCAGGTCGTCGATTCCATCGCCATTGATGTCCCCGGCGGCGCTGACCGAGCGGCCGGAGTAGTCACTCGCCGCCACGCCATCGAGGCGGAAGCCGTCGGCACCGCTCAGGCTGCTGAGGTTGATATTCGGCGGAAACGCCTGCGCGGCCGCGCTGATCGCACCGGAGAGCAACAGCGCCGAGACCATCCGCGCTAACGGGCGCTGCGCCAAGGCGTGCGGGGAACGGGAAGCCACTTGGCGTGGCGACGACATCGGCTTGGTCATAGCAGACTCCTGATAATGAATTAAACTTGGTGAAGAGCGCAAAGAGCGCAGGACACCCAGTTTTCTGCAGAAAGATTGGCTGTCCGAGATCACCTCCGAACCTCTTAGCGACCGCCCATCGACTTCGAACTGCAGCCAGGTCACCACCACCGAGTGTCCGCTGCTGATCTGCGAGGCGAAGTACTTGCAGATGTGCCTTTTTGGCATCGCGGGTGTATCGGTTACCCGTTACCGGCAGGTGCGCGCTGCTGCGGCGCCCGTGTTTGAGCGATCAGGCGAGACGGCGCTGGGTGTCCGCTGTTGTTGGCGGTGTTGTGGCCACAGGCGTAGCCCAGCACACTGACGATGTGCTGATTCAGGCTGACTCTCTCGTCTGCGGCGGCTTCGCTCAATGATCGATGCAGGGAACGAGGTAGACGCAAGGTGACGCGCCCGCTGTAGTCATCGGTTGGTACGTGGGGTGCAGGCATTTGCCGACCGGACTCAGAAAAAATGCTGGCTGTTGTCTCGATCGTATCCAGGGCCAAGGCATAGGCTGCTGGGCAGGTCTCTGCGTATTCCGCGATGTCCGGCAGTTCTCGGACGCGGGCTTCAAACAGCAGTTCGCCATCAAAAACACCACGGCGCACGCTGATGTTGTATTCACGCGGCTCGGTCACGCTAGCGCTCCAGATAGGCCCTGAGGGCAGAATCATGTTCGGATAGAACCCGAAGAATGTTGCTGATGTAGGCCAGCTTGATCTGAGGATTCTTGCCGTGTTCGCAATTGAAACTGCCGGAACGAAAGTCCGGCAGCCCCGGATGGGTGTAAATCTTGTGTCCGGGGCATTTGCCATCCCTGACCTGAAAACCTAAGCCTTCCAGCAACTTGACAACTTCTTCGCAGCGTTTCGCGGCCTTGCTGGTGTGGAGGCTTGCGTTCGTTTGGTCGAGCAAGATAGTAGGCATCTGACACCGCAGGTAGTGTCACCATGGTAATAGATACTAACGGGTTTGCAAGACTCCAGCGTCAGCGATGGT
>PEUI01000283.1:0-127 GCA_002785585.1 Lysobacterales bacterium CG02_land_8_20_14_3_00_62_12 | reverse complement strand
CACCCACTTTGCCGGATCGATGGCACGGCGATGGCACGGCGATGGCACGGGACACCCACTTTTTCGGAAGAGGCCGAACCCGGAGAGATGGCTAGCTTTAGACCAGGAGATTTCGGAATTATGGGTG
>PEUI01000282.1 GCA_002785585.1 Lysobacterales bacterium CG02_land_8_20_14_3_00_62_12 | reverse complement strand
AACAGTGGGTGTCCCATTGCTTGCATTGCTTTCGCTTCGTTCCGTTGCTTGTCCCGTCGCTTTGCCAGCGCATCGCGCGAGCGGCGCCACCGCGGCATCGGCGGCTGGCTCGGCTAAGCTTGCGCGGACTCCGTTCTTTGCTGCCTAGCCATGCCTGCACTGTCGCCGCTCGCCATCACCTTTTCCATCTACATCGCGCTGATGGGGGGCATCGGCTTCGCGGCGTGGCGGCATACGCAGAGCCTCGACGACTACATCCTCGGCGGCCGCCGTCTTGGCAGCTACGTGACCGCGATGTCGGCCGGGGCGTCGGACATGAGCGGCTGGTTGCTGCTCGGCCTGCCCGGCGCGCTGTATGCGGGCGGGCTGTCGCAGGCGTGGATTGCCATCGGCCTGGTGCCGGGGGCCTGGGCCAACTGGCGGTTCGTGGCGGCGCCGCTGCGCATTTACACAGAGCACAGCCACAACGCGCTGACCTTGCCAGATTACTTCACCCATCGCTTCGAGGACCGCAGCCGGGTGCTGCGGGTGCTGTCGGCGCTGGTGATCCTGGTGTTCTTCGCGATCTATGCCGCCTCCGGCATCGTCGCCGGCGCGCGCCTGTTCGAGAGCGTGTTCGCGGTGCCCTACGCCACCGCGTTGTGGGTCGGCGCGGCGGCGACGATCCTGTACACCGTGGTCGGTGGCTTCCTGGCGGCGAGCTGGACCGATACCGTGCAAGCCACGCTGATGATCTTCGCCTTGATCCTCACCCCGATCGTGGTGGTGGCGGCAAGCGGTGGTTTCGACAGCGCCACCACACTGATCGCAGCGGCCGATCCGACGCTGCTCGACCCATTCCAGGGCACCAGCGCGATCGGCATCGTGTCCCTGCTGGCCTGGGGTCTGGGCTATGTCGGGCAGCCGCATATTCTGGCGCGCTTCATGGCCGCCGATTCCGCGCGCAGCCTGCCGGCGGCGCGGCGCATCGGCATGAGCTGGATGGTGCTGTGCCTGCTCGGCGCGATGGCGGTCGGCTGGTTCGGCATCGCCTATTTCCAGGCGCAGCCGGAACTTGCCGACAGCGTGCGGCAGAATCCCGAGCGGGTGTTCATCGTGCTGGCGCAGGTGCTGTTCAATCCGTGGCTGGCCGGCGTGCTGCTGTCGGCGATCCTGGCCGCCATCATGAGCACCCTGAGCTGTCAGTTGCTGGTCTGCTCCAGCGCGCTCACCGAGGACTTCTACAAAGGCATGCTGCGCAAGGCCGCCGGCCAGGGCGAGCTGGTCTGGGTGGGCCGCCTCACCGTGCTGCTGGTGTCGGTGCTGGCGATCGCGCTGGCGAGCAATCCCGAGAGCCGCGTACTGGGCTTGGTCAGCTATGCCTGGGCCGGCTTCGGCGCGGCGTTCGGGCCGGTGGTGGTGCTGTCGCTGTACTGGCCACGCATGACCCGCAATGGCGCGCTGGCCGGGATGGTGGTCGGTGCGCTGACCGTGATCGGGTGGAAGCAGCTCGGCACCGGCCTGTACGAAATGGTGCCGGGCGTGGCGTTGGCGACGCTCGCCATCGTAGTGACCAGCCTGCTCGATCGCGCGCCCTCGCGGCCGATGCGCGAAGTCTTTGCCAAGGTCCACCAGCAGCTCGACCGGGGATGAACCCTGGCGAACCTCTTGAAGCCGGACGGCACGGCAGGGGACGGAACGGGACACCCACTTTTCCGGAAGACGCCGAACCAGGAAAGAGATGGCTAGCGTGAGACCAAGAAATTTCGGAATTATGGG
>PEUI01000054.1 GCA_002785585.1 Lysobacterales bacterium CG02_land_8_20_14_3_00_62_12 | reverse complement strand
CACATAGTCCGACTATGCTCCCCTTTGTGCGCCTTGCAGGCGACCGAAAGTCCGGCGCAATCTGCGCAAGTTATTTCTGCGCGACGCCTTAAAACCCCAAGGACATCCCGTGACCGCACCCAGTACCCCATTGCGCAGCACCGACCGCCTGGAACAGGTCATCGCGGTGGCGCAATCCGGCAAGCGCTTCGATCAGGCATTGGCCGAGCTTTACCCGGAGTATTCGCGCAGCCGTTTGAGTGGCTGGATCAAGGACGGCAAAGCGCTGATCAACGGGGCGACCGCCCGACCGCGTGACCCGGTGGTGCTCGGTGATCGCGTGCAGGTGGCCGCGGAACTGCGCGAGGAAGTCCACGATGCACCCGAGGCGATCGCGCTCGATGTGCTGTATGAAGATCGCGATGTCATCGTCTTGAACAAACCGGCCGGTCTGGTCGTGCATCCGGGTGCGGGCAATGCCACCGGCACCCTGGTCAATGCCTTGCTGTATTTCGACCCGAGTTTGCGAGCGGTTCCGCGCGCCGGTATCGTGCATCGTCTGGACAAAGATACCTCCGGCGCGCTGGTGGTTGCGCGCACGATCGAGGCGCACGCGGCGCTGGTGGCGCAACTCTCCGGACGCGAGGTGCATCGGCGCTATTTGGCTTTGGTGGTTGGCGCCATGATCGCCGGCGGCCGGATCGACGCGCCGATTGATCGGGACCCTTACGACCGCCTGAAGATGGCGGTGCGCGAAGGCGGCCGAGACGCCATTACCCATTATCGGATTGCCGAGCGCTTTCGCGCGCATACCCTGCTGCGTTGCCAGTTGGAGACCGGACGCACCCACCAGATTCGCGTGCATCTCACCAGCATTCGCCATCCGATTGTGGGCGACCCGCAGTACGGCAGTGGACTGAAGATTCCCAAAGCGGCGACGCCGGAACTGGATGCGGCGCTGCGTGGTTTCCGCCGACAGGCACTGCACGCCGAGCACCTTGAGTTCGTCCATCCGCGAACCGGCAAGCCACTCGCCAACGATGCGCCGGTGCCCACCGATTTTCTGCAATTGCTGCAGGTGCTGCGCGATGACAGCAAAGCCTTCGCTGCCCGCTGAGCGGCCTTGCGGTGCCGCTGCATCCAGGCCAGCGGACAGCGCATGAACGGCTGGATCACGCCGGATTGGCCGACGCCAAAGCGCATCCACGCGGCAAGCAGTACCCGCCAACTGCCGGGATGCTCGCAGCCGCCCTTCGAGCGCTGCAATCTTGCTGACCATGTCGGCGATCAACCGGCGGCGCTGGCCAGTAACCGCGCTGCACTCGGCGCCCAATGGCAACTGCCGAGTGAACCGCGATGGCTGCACCAGGTGCATGGCAAGGCCGTGTGGATGGCGTCTGCCGGGGATCGTGCCAGCGCCGAGCCGCCCACCGCCGATGCCAGCGTCAGCCGCGACGCTGGCGTTGTGCTGGCAATACTCACTGCGGATTGTCTGCCGATCTTGCTCGGTGCCCAGGACGGCAATGAGGTCGCTGCCATTCACGCCGGTTGGCGCGGCTTGGCGGCCGGGGTGATCGAAGCCACGGTCGCCAGGATGCAGACGCCGCCCTCGCGCCTGCTGGCTTGGCTCGGCCCGGCGATTGGCCCAAAGGCTTTTGTGGTTGGCGATGAAGTGCGCTTGGCGATGATGGCGGTGGATGCCGCCGCGGTCGCTGCCTTCAGCAAAATGGACGATGCCCGTGGATCGGCGCCCAAATGGCTTTGCGATCTGTATCTGCTGGCGCGGCAACGCTTGGGCATGGTCGGCGTCGATGCGGTCTATGGCGGCGGCTTGTGTACCTACAGCGATGCCGATCGGTTCTATTCGTACCGTCGGCAAACGCCGACCGGCCGCATGGCCAGCTTGATCTGGATGGGCTAATCGAAGTCGCTGCCGCTGTCTTCGCTATCCACTCCAGCTTACGCAGCCGATGTTGCTTGCAGGGCGACCAGCCCGGCGCGCAGCGCCGCTAGCGGATCGCCGAGGGCGATGCCCAACACGCGATCAGCGGCGAAGCGGGCGATGTCATGGTCAACGCGCAATTGGCGCGGGTCCGTCGACTTGAACGCGGCCAGCAATTGGCCGCTGGCTTTGGGCGAGTCAAAGGCGTGGCTCTGCACCAGCACCACGCCATCGGCTGAGAGAATCTTGAAATAGAACTTGCCGTCGGTTTCGCGATACGTCTTGATCGTGATCGGCGCCGTGGCCGGGCCAGAATGGTTTGTCGACGCCGACGCTGGTGCGCTGTCCCCGGCGGGCGACACCGCCGTCACGCCGCCGGCGAGTGAGCGCAATCCCACCGCACCGCGCAGGCTTTGCAGCAACCCACGACTGCGTGCCCGCGCCCGCTCGGCACCGTGCTGCAAAATGGCTTCGACCTCGGCGGGGTGCTCGACCAACTGCTGATAGCGGGCGCGCGCTGGCGCCAATTCGCGATTGATTTGCTCAAATAACCGTTCTTTGGCGCTGCCCCAGGCGATGCCTTCGGCAAAGGCTTGACGCAGGGCGGCGATTTCGTTGGGCGATGCGAACGCCTGATAGAGCGTGAACAGCGCAGAGTCATCCGGGTTCTTCGGTTCGCCCGGTGCCTGCGAATTGGTGACGATGCCAAGAATGGTTTTGCGTAGCGCCGCTTCGGGCAGCCACAACGGAATCGTATTGTGATAACTCTTCGACATTTTGCGGCCGTCCAGCCCGGGCAACAAGGTGGCGTTGGTTTCGACCAAAGCCGCTGGCAGGGTGAAGTGCTCGCCGTACAAATGATTGAAGCGCTGGGCCAGATCCCGGGCGATTTCGATGTGTTGAATCTGGTCGCGACCCACCGGCACCTGGTGCGCGTTGAACGCCAGAATGTCTGCCGCCATCAACACCGGATAGTTGAACAGGCCCATGCTGATGCCGGCATCCGGGTCTTTGGACTCGGCCACATTGGCATCCACCGAAGCCTTGTAGGCGTGCGCCCGATTGAGCAAGCCCTTGCCGGCGACGCAGCTCAATAACCAAGTCAGCTCGGGAATCTCCGGAATATCCGATTGCCGATAAAAATAAGTTTTGGCCGGATCGAGACCAAGCGCCAGCCAAGTGGCGGCAATTTCCAATGTGGATGACTGGATCCGCAGGGGGTCCTGGCACTTCACCAGGGCGTGATAGTCGGCCAGAAAATAGAACGACTCGACCGCGTCGCTGCGGCTGGCGGCAATCGCAGGTCGAATCGCGCCGACATAGTTGCCAAGGTGCGGTGATCCGGTGGTGGTGATGCCGGTGAGTATGCGTTGCTTCATGGGGTTCTCTTTTTTCAGATGCCGGTGAACAAGAAATCCAGCGCCAGTGTGATTACATCGCGCGCGGCATCCAGATTGCTCAGGTATTTGGTGAGTGACTTGATCGACACCGCACCCAACTGCTGGGTGAGCATGTAGACCTTTTCGCCGTCGACGATCAACTCCGGATTCAGCCGTTCCGCCGGCCGACCGCCGAGCATGCTCGTGCGTACCAACGGCACCACGACAACGGTCGGCAGGGCATCAAGCAGTTCCGACTGAATCACCAACAGGTAAGGAAATGACCGCGTGCTACGGGGTTCTGGATTGCGGTATACGTCAAAACGCCGAATCACCATTCGCGCAGGCCCTCATTCCAGATGCCGTGTTTTTCAACCATGCGTTGGTAGGCGGCAATGGCTTCGCGGTTGTCACGCAGCCACTGCTCGCCGCGAACCTTGCGGACGACGGCAGTCAGGTGTTTTTCGAACTCGGCCGACAGGTTGATGTCGAGGGCTTTGGCTTCACGCAGCAAGTCGGCATTGATGCTGAGGTTGGTCGCGCGCTTCAGAACGGCATTCATGGGCGTTTCTCCACAAGAACAATGCGCACATGCTATGCGCATGATGTCTGTCCTTGCAAGGCCATCGACGCCACCCTGGCTGAACCAAAGCAATGCCAAAGTCGCGCAATTCAACCCCAATTCCGCCAGCAATCGTTACTTGGGTTCGCCAAGCCGCTTCGGTTTGGTCCGATCCCACCAAGGAGTCTTTCATGAAATATTTACTCGGCCTCACACTCACTCTGCTCGGCGGTTTCAGCGTGGCGGATGCATCTGTCTATTCCGACGCGCTGGTTGGCGTCGAAGTGATCGACCGTGACAACGGTGCCGGTTACCTTCCGCTGCTCGATGCGGGCGGCAGCACTTATATTGTGGCTGAGCCCGGACACCGCTACAGCGTGCAGTTGCGCAATCGCAGTGCCGCGCGCGTCCTGGTCGTGCTGAGCGTCGATGGGGTCAACGCGTTGACCGGCGCCAGCGCCGATCCGCAGCAATCGGGTTACGTGCTGCCGGCCTATGGCATGGCCGAGATCAAGGGTTGGCGCAAGAGCATGGATCAGGTCGCCGAGTTCGTTTTCAGCGCACCCGAACGCAGTTACGCCGCGCGCACCGGTCGGCCGCAAAATGTCGGTGTGATCGGCGTGGCGGTGTTTCGTGAAGCCCCGGTCAACTACCCGTTTGAGCAGGCGCCGGCGGCCACCGAAGAACGCCAATCGTGGCGAGAGCGCGGCATCGACCGAGCGGCGCCATCGGCGCAGGCAGCGGCACCGGCCGGCGTCGCTTCGGCCAATCAAGCCAAGCGTGCATTGGCCGACAAGGACCAGTACCGCGAAGACCAACACAGCGCAGACCAGCACAGCGAACTTGGCACTGGCCACGGCCAGCGCACCTGGTCACCGGTAGCGACCACCGAGTTTGCACGCGCCAGTGACACGCCCGACGCGATCATCGAGCTGCAATACGACACCTACCGGCACTTGGTTGAACGCGGGGTGATACCGCGCCAGCGCCACTATCACCGGCAGCCCCGTGCCTTTGCCGGCGGTTTTGTGGCGGACCCGCCGTATCGTTGAGCCTTGGTCCACGCTACAAAAAACAGCGTCGGTTTCACGGCAACGTGCGCGGGAAAATCCGGATAATGAGTACCGCGCCAGCGCCCACCAGTCGACAACACCCCGGGCCGACTTGCCTGCCATCGATCAGCAGGGTATCGGCCGGGTGCAGCGCGGTAGCGGGCTCGCCCTGAAGTTCGGCCTCGCCCTGCAACAAATGCACGGCGATCACCGCCCCCGGTTCCCGCAGCACGACCATGGTGCCGAGCAGCGGCCGGTACAGCAGATGGGCGTCCAGTGCTGGATCGGCCAGCATCAGATTGAAGTCTTCGGTCGGACCGTCCAGCGGCACCGCTTCAACCGCTGCGCTGCCATCGAAGCTGAGTTGTTCGCCGATCCGCTCCAGCATTTGCGGAGGGGCTTGATCGATGCGCAATTCAAGCGCGCCACCGGCGGCCAACACCAACCAACGGCGCACACCGGGATAGCAGGAAAAACGGCAGGTGTCGGTGATGCGGGCACGGCTCAAGCGCCAGCGAAAGGCTGGGTCCGCGCGATCGCTTCGGTCACTGGCGATTTCCCAGGTTTGGCCCAATCCATTTTTCCATGGACTGGGTAGCAAATCGTGATAGTGGATGCAGCGCATGGCGCCAGTGCTTCGGAGGGAAGCCCGCATGCTAGCGGCGGATGCGCTCAGGCAGCAATGGTCGGTAACAAAATCGAACCAGGGCGAGTCCAGCTTCTGCCGCACGCCAAAGATCGGCGCTCAGGCTGCGGTCGCTGGTGGCGATCACAGCATGAGCGCCTGGCACCACTCAAAGCTTGCTGACGGGGGCCGCTTTGGCCACGGCCGGGCTGGCCGGTGTCGCCTTGACCACGCCCACTGACATCGCTTCGCGATTCTTTTCGACCAACTTCAGGCCGATGCCTTTGACGTTGGCGAGCTGCTCAATGCTCTTGAAGGGGCCATGCTCCTGGCGGTAGGCGACGATCGCCTGCGCCTTGGCCGGGCCAATGCCATTGAGTTCGACCAGTTGTTCGACGCTGGCACTGTTGAGGTTGATCGGTGTGGCGGCAGCAGCGACACCGGCGAAGGCGAAGAGGACCGAAAGCAGTACGGTTTTGAGGAAGTTCATGTGAGATTCTCCAGAAGTTGTGTTGGGATGAATGGGTTGTTGTGGGCGAGGGCCTCGCCACACGCTGCACACTTTAGGCAGCGGCGGTGGCGAGAGCTTCGGCCGATCTCCGGAACTGGACCCGGACAAGGACGCCCCGTCGCCTAAGACATTTCCCAGCACTTGCTACACTTGCGCGCATTGCCAGCCGTCGATCAAAGCTCGGCATGGCGACTGGGCGTGAGCAACCAGAGGCCGGTTTCCTTCCTGAAGCGCTGCACCGGAGAACACCATGAATAGCGACAAACTCTATGCCTTTTGCGACGAAACCTGGGAACGCCAGATCGTTCCGCAACTGATCGACTACATCAAGATTCCCAATAAATCGCCGATGTTCGATGCCGAGTGGGAACACCACGGCTACATGCGTGAGGCGTTGGACTTGATCGAACACTGGGTGCGCGCGCAGCCGATTACCGGCATGCAGGTCGAACGCATCCAGATGCCGGGGCGCACGCCGCTGCTGTTTATCGATATTCCTGGCAAGGGCGACGACACCATCTTGATGTACGGTCACATGGACAAACAACCAGAGATGGTCGGCTGGAATACCGACCTGGCGGCGTGGAAACCGGTGCTGATCGGGGATCGGCTCTATGGCCGCGGCGGCGCCGATGATGGCTACGCCACGTTCGCCTCGTTGACCGCGGTGATGGCCTTGAAAGAGCGCGGCATCGACCACTCGCGCGTGGTGGTGATGATCGAAGCCTGCGAGGAATCGGGGTCCTACGACCTGCCGTTTTACATCAATCACCTGGCCAATCGGATCGGCACGCCGTCACTGGTGATCTGCCTGGATTCGGGCTGTGGCAATTACGATCAACTGTGGTTGACCACCTCTTTGCGCGGGCTGGCCGGCGGCAAGCTCAAGGTCAAGGTGCTCGAAGAAGGCGTGCACTCCGGTGATGCCAGCGGCATTGTGCCGAGTTCGTTCCGCGTGCTCAGGCAGTTGTTGGAGCGCATCGAAGACGCCAGCACCGGCCGCATCAAGGCCGATGTTTTGCACGTGGATATTCCCGCCGAACGTATTGCCCAGGCCAAGGAATGCGTCGCCGTGCTCGGCAGCCACGTCTATGACAAGTTCCCCTGGCCCGAGGGCATGCGGCCGATGGACGAAGACTTGACGCAGATGGTGTTGAACCGCACCTGGGAGCCAACCTTGTCGGTGACCGGCGTCGATGGTTTGCCGGATCTCGGCAGCGCCGGCAATGTGCTGCGTCCGCAAACCTCGGTGATGCTGAGCGTGCGGTTGCCGCCGACGCTGGACCCGGTGCTGGCGTCCAGTCGGCTCAAGCAGATTCTGGAAAAAGATCCACCGTATGGCGCCAAGGTCGAGTTCGAAGTGGAAAAATCCTCCGCCGGTTGGGCCGCGCCGACGCTCCAGCCCTGGCTTGCCGACACCATCGATACCGCGTCAAAAACCTACTTCGGCCCGCGCTCGGCGGCGATGGGCGAGGGCGGCACGATCCCGTTCATGAGCATGTTGCAGGAGCGTTTTCCGCAATCGCAGTTTGTCGTTACCGGCCTGCTGGGACCGAAGTCCAATGCCCACGGCCCGAACGAATTTCTGCACATTCCCACCGGCAAAAAACTCACCGCCGCCATGGCCAAAGTGATGAGCGACCACTACGTCAATCGCGGCACACCCGCCGCTGCTTGAGCGCCGCTGGAACCGATTTGTCCGCAAAGCCCGAGGTGAATCAGCGCTGCCGTTCACCAAACCACGAATGCATGGAGTGAGCTACGCATGTCCGCAGGAAATTTGCTGTACGCACAATCCGGCGGCGTCACCGCCGTCATCAATGCCAGCGCCGCCGGGGTCATCGAGGCGGCACAGAAAAGCCGGAAAATCGGCAAGGTGTTGGCAGCACGCAACGGCATCATCGGTGCGTTGCGCGAAGAACTGATCGACACCAGCCTGGAATCGGCCGCCGCGATCAAGGCGCTGCGGCATACGCCGGGCGGCGCTTTTGGTTCGTGCCGCTACAAATTGAAATCGCTGGAAGAAAGCCGCGAGCAATACCAGCGCTTGATCGACGTATTGCGCGCCCACGATATCCGCTGGTTTCTCTATAACGGCGGCAATGATTCGGCCGATACCGCCAACAAGTTGTCGATGATCTCGGAGAAACTCGGCTATCCATTGCAGTGCATCGGCGTACCGAAAACCGTCGATAACGATCTGGTGGTGACCGACTGCTGTCCAGGGTTTGGCTCGGTCGCCAAGTACACCGCGATCTCGATCGCCGAAGCCAGCCTGGACGTGGCCTCGATGTGCGAGTCATCGACCAAAGTGTTTGTGATGGAAGTGATGGGACGCCACGCCGGTTGGATCGCTGCCGCCGCCGGTTTGGCTGGCAAGAAAGCGACCGACGCGCCGCAGATCATCCTGTTTCCGGAAGTGGTGTTCGACCAGGCGAAGTTTCTGGCCAAGGTCAAGGCCATGGTTGAACAAATCGGTTGGTGCTCGGTGGTGGTTTCCGAAGGCGTGCGCAATGCCGAGGGCAAGTTCTTGTCGGAAGTGGGCAGCACCGATGCCTTCGGCCATCAGCAGTTGGGCGGCGTCGCGCCGATGTTGGCGGCGCTGGTCAAGCAGCATCTTGGCTACAAGTACCACTGGGCACTGCCCGATTATTTGCAGCGCTCGGCGCGCCACGCGGCCTCCAAGACCGACGCCGATCAGGCCTATGCGGTGGGCAAAGCCGCCGTTGAATATGCGCTCAAAGGCATGAACGCGGTGATGCCGGTGATCCGCCGCCAGTGCGCGCAACCGTATCGCTGGACGGTCGAGCCAGCGGCGCTCAGCGCGGTGGCCAATCACGAAAAGAAGATGCCGCCGAGATTTATCCGTGGCGATGGGTTTGGCATCACCGCCGCCGCTCGCCGCTATCTGGCGCCGTTGATTCAAGGCGAAGCGCCCTTGCCCTATGGTGACGACGGCCTGCCGGTCTATGTGAAGTTGAAAAACCGTCTGCTGCCGAAAAAGCTCGCGCCGTATCGCATTGCCGACAAATAGTTTGCGGCGCGGCGTGATGTGGCCTTTACGTTCACCACCAACAAGTGCGAGTGCGGCGAGCCTCAGATGGCGAAGTTGGGTACCATCAGCACTCGGAGAATTCGACCATGACCACCGTAGAATCCTTGGAACAAACCATCGCGACGCTTGCCCCTGCTGATCTAGCCGCACTGCGACGTTGGTTCGCCCAATTTGATGCAGTCGCATGGGATGCCCAAATCGAATCTGACGCCACTGCCGGCAAGCTCGATGCTGTGGCCGCCGAAGCCTTGAGCGAGCACCGCTCTGGCGTGGTCCGCGAGATTTGAAGCACTACGCTGCAACTTCGTTCTGGCGTTGCTTTGAGGCCTTGCCGCCGAATGTCCAGACTTTGGCGCGAAAAAACTTTGTCCTGCTGAGGCAAGATTTGGCGCATCCCTCCCTGCAATTCAAATCGGTGAATCACGGCCGCTTTCGAAGTGTTCGAATTGGCATTCACTATCGTGCGCTTGGCATTCCGGTCGCGGAGGGTGTGAATTGGTTCTGGATCGGCAGTCACGCCGACTACGACCGATGGATGGCCTAATTTGATCGGGAGCGGCAGCCGACCCTAGTTCACGGCCGCCGCAACCAGTAGACACCGCTCGTCAGCAGCAGCAGCGCGGGCAAGGTGTAAGCCCAGACGACGTGAATGCCGACCACCTGGGCAAGGTTGACAGCGGTCGGCTGCAAGACGATGAAATAGCCAACGGCGATCAGCAGACCGAGAAATACGCGCTTGCCGAAACCACCGGAGCGAAGCGCCCCGAACACCAACGGCAGGGCGATCAACAGCGGCGCCAGTACGCTGATCGGAAAGAAAATGCGTGACCAGTAGGCGGTAACGAAAGCGCCATCGTCGAGGCCATTGTGGCGCAGGTAGGCGATGTGGCTACGCAAGTCGGCGATCCGTTGATAGCGCGGCTGCACGATCGAAAGCGATAGCAGATGCGGGTCCAGATGCGATGGCCAGGCAAGTGTGTCGAAGTGATCGGTGGCCACGGCATCAACGGTGAAGCGATAGCGTTTTACCTGGTGAAATTGCCAGATGCCATCACGAAACGTGGTCAGTTCGCTGCGGGTGATTGCCAATAGCAGACCGTTCGCATCGAACCGATACAGCCGGGTGTCAACCAGCTCGATGCCGCTTGGCAGCACGCGCCCCTGTTTGGCGTTGAGCAATTCGTTGCCGTCGCGCGCCCACATGCCGGAGCTGTTGGTGACTACCATGTTCAATGATTTGGCGCTGACCGAAACACTTTGCGCGCGGCGCTCGCCTTCCGGACCCAGGGTGTCGCCGATCCACATCACCGGAATCATCAACGCGACGATGGTCAACGCCGCAGCGGCGGCCAGTCGCCCTTTGGCATAGCCAGCGGCACGCAAGGCAGTGAGCTCCGAGGTCGGCGCCAGCGCGCCCAGGCCAATCACCCCGCCCAGCACCGCGGCGACACCGAACATTTCGTAACTGCGCCGTGGCAGGGTCCAGGCGATATAGGTGAAGGCGGTGGTCAAGGTGTAATTGCCATTGCCGATCTGTTTGAGCTCACGGATCAGCGAGAACCCGGCATCGATACCGATCAGCAACAGCCAGACCAAGGCGAAGGCAATCAGCACCTGCTCGGCGATCATGCGGTCGGCACGCTTCAGCCAGTTCATGCCAGCGCCTTCGGTTGGCGATGCCGCTCGCTCGCGACCATCAGGCCGATGGCGATCAGCAGCACGGCAGCGTGCAGCCACCACAAGCCGAGCGCTTCGGGCAATTGGCCCGTGGCGATCCAGCCGCGGCCGAGGGCGAGCAAATTGAAATACAGCATGTAGCCCAACACCGCGATCAGCATGCGCCCGTAGTGCGAGCTGCGCGGCGCTGATCGCGCCAATGGCAGCGCCAGGATGGCCAGCAACAGCAACGAAATCGGCAGGCCGATGCGCCAGTGCAGTTCGGCTTTGTCGGCGGGCAGATCGCTGGCCCACAGCGCATTGATGGTGCGCAGGGCTTCGGCGCGATCCCGTCGGCGGGATTGGGTTTCCGGCAGTTCGAGATCGTTGCGCGCAAAACGCATGGTGCGAAAGTCGGGCAGATCCAGGTTGCCTTCGACGCGAAAACCGTTGGCCAGCGACAAATAACGGCGCGCACCTTGTTGGTCATAGTAAAGCTCGCCGGTTGCAGCGGTAACGATGTCGATGCGGCCTTCGCGCTCGCGCTGCACGAACAGGCGCGCAAACCGGCTGCCACCGTCGCTCATGGCGCCGACGTAGATGACCCCCATGCCACCGGGCAGATCGACAAAGCGGCCGGGTTCCAGGCCGGCCAGCAACAACGAGCGATTGGCGGTCGCGACCATGCGCTCGGCCTGGTCGAGGGCGAGCGGGCTCCACCAAAAGGCGACCACGGCGAGCACGCTGGCGAGCGGCAGCGCGAGCAACGCGACCGGTCGCAGCAGGTCGATGGCGCGCATGCCGGAGGCGGCCAGCACCGCCATCTCGCTATTGCGGTGCAGTCGCCCATAGCCGATCAATACGCCGAGGAATGCCGCCAGCGGCAACACCAGGGCGAGCGCATCGAGCGAACGCAAACCGATCTGGCTCAGCAGCAGGGTTGCCGGAATCTGGCCGCGCACAATGTTGTTGAGGGTTTCCGCCACCACGCTGCCGATCAAAACCAGCAGCAACAGCAACAGCGCGGCACTGAACGCGGTCGCCAGTTCACGCAACAGGTAGCGGTCGATCAATCGGAGCAAGACTCGGGTCTCGGTCAGCTAAACTGCCGCCCTTGTCAGCGGCGACAACGGTTGCCGAGCCGCCGCAAGTGGGTGGCGCAGTCTAACCGATGGCTGCGCGTACCCGGGTCGATGAATGCCGACGATGCCACAGCAGGTGATCGCCGGGTGGATAAGCGCCGCGCCTCCGTGCGCCAATTTGGAATCCGGTATGAAGCTAGCTGTCCAGTTGATCGACCCCACCGAGATCGATGTTGCTACCGACGCGCTGCTGGTTGGTGTCTATGAAGACTTTGGTTTGAGTCCCGCAGCGGCGGCCTGCGACCGCGCCTGTGGCGGTGCCTTGACGCGTGCGCTGGAGCGCAAGGATGCCAGTGGCAGAATCGGCGCCGTGACACGCTTGTTGGGCTTGGTTGGCCTGCATTCGTCACGCGTTGTCCTGGTCGGCTTGGGGGAGAAATCCCGGCTTGATGCGGCGAACTATCTGAAAGTCCTGGCCGAGGCTGCCAAGTCGCTCAAGGTTGGCCCGATTCGCCAGGTCGCCAGCCATTTGGCGACGCTGCCGATCAAGGATCGTGATGCGGCGTGGGCACTCAGCCAGCACATTTTGCAGTTCTCCCGCCACCTGTATCGTTACCAGGCGACGCGTCCGCGCAAAGCCACCGAAGTCGGCCTCGACCGTTTGCTGGTGGCGACGATGGTAGCGTCGGCGACTGCGGTCCAGGCGACCGCCATGGCCCTCGCCGATGGCATCACCCTGTGCCGCGAATTGGGCAATCTGCCGCCGAATATCTGCACGCCGCAATACCTGGCCGACACCGCCCGGCGGCTGGCGACCGAGCTGCCACGGTTCACCACCGAAGTTCTGGAAAGCGCCGACATGGAACAACTCGGCATGGGTGCCCTGCTCGGCGTGGCGCGTGGCAGCGCGCATCCGCCCAAGCTGATCGTGATGAAGTACCAGGGCGCTGCCGATGGGGACGCCGTGCCGTATGTGTTGGTCGGCAAGGGCATCACCTTTGATACCGGCGGCATCAGTCTCAAGCCGGGCGCGGCGATGGACGAAATGAAATACGACATGTGCGGCGGCGCGGCGGTGCTCGGTGTCTTGCAAGCGGTGGCGCAGATGGCATTGCCATTGAACGTAATCGGTGTGGTGCCAGCGGTGGAGAACATGCCTGATGGCGCCGCCTATCGGCCCGGTGACGTGCTCACCGCGATGTCCGGGCAGACCATCGAAGTGCTCAACACCGATGCCGAAGGCCGACTGATCCTGTGCGATGCGCTCAGCTATGCCAAGCGCTTCAAGCCGCGGACCATGGTTGATATTGCGACCTTGACCGGCGCTTGCATGGTGGCGCTCGGCAAGCACGCCCACGGCTTGATGACCCACCAGGACAAAATCGCCGATGAGCTACTTGCGGCGGGTGCCAAAATCCATGATCGCGCCTGGCGACTGCCGTTGTGGGAAGACTATTACTCGGCCCTCAATACCGATTTCGCCGACCTGGCCAATATCGGCGGCAAACATGCTGGTGCGATCACTGCCGCCTGCTTTCTGTCGCGATTTGTTGGCGATCTGAACTGGGCGCATCTGGACATCGCCGGTACCGCCTGGGACGAAGGCCGCAAAGGCGGTGCCACGGGCCGCCCGGTGGCGCTACTGGTGCAGTGGTTGCAAGATCGCGTCGTCTGAAACCGGAGCTGAAGCATGCCCAAAGTCGACTTCTACCTGATCGATAAACCGCGCTTCCGCGAAAACCCGTTATTGCTGGTTTGCGAATTGGCCCGCATGGCGTTTGATCGGCAGCTTCCCACGCTCATCCATTGCCAGTCACGGGCCGAGGCCGATGCCCTGGATGAGCTGCTCTGGGAGTTCGATCCGGATGCGTTCCTGCCGCATCAGATCGCTGGTGATGGCGATGATGACGATGTCACCCCGATCGTGCTGGTGCCACCCGAAGCCGACTCACCGATGCGGGCATTGGTGATCAATTTGCGCGATAGTTGCGTCAACGGCGCGGTCGATAGCATCAAGGAAGTAGTCGCCGCCGATGCCGCGCAACGCGAGGGCTCGCGCCGCCGCTGGGCCGAATACAAAAGCCGCGGCTACGCCGTCAGCAAACACGATATGTAAAAGCGACTTCAGCTCGCTCGATTGAAAGCCTCTCTCCCGCAAGCGGTAGAGTGGGGCAAAGCCAGAGCCCCGCTCTCCCGCGAGCGGGAGAGCGGAGCAAAGCCAGAGCCCCTCCCCCGCTTGCGGGGGAGCGGAGCAAAACAAGAGCCCCTCCCCCGCTTGCGGGGGAGGGGTTGGGGAGAGGGGCTTTGGACTTTGGGTTTTTTTGGTTGAAAAAGCCCGAAAGCCAAATCAACAGCCCCTCTCTCCCGGCCTCTCTCCCGCAAGCGGGAGAGAGGAGCAAAGCCAGAGCCCCTCTCTCCCGGCCGCTCTCCCGCAAGCGGGAGAGAGGGGCAAAGCCAGAGCCCCTCTCTCCCAGCCTCTCTCCCGCAAGCGGGAGAGAGGAGCAAAGCCAGAGCCCCGCTCTCCCGGCCGCTCTCCCGCGAGCGGGAGAGGGGAGCAAAACAAGAGCCCCTCCCCCGCTTGCGGGGGAGGGGTTGGGG
>PEUI01000005.1 GCA_002785585.1 Lysobacterales bacterium CG02_land_8_20_14_3_00_62_12 | reverse complement strand
CCCCTTTGCGCGCCTTGCAGACGGGGCAAAATCCTTCGCAATCCGCCACCTTTAATGATTTACAACGCCTAAGCGCAGCGATGCCGTGCGCCCATGAAGGCGTGCAATCAGCGGGGTGGAAGTCCCCGTCGAGGTCAGCCACGGCCTCGGGTGATGGCGCCTACACTTTCAGGACGCGCAGGCGGGTTTCGGCTTCGGCGCGGTCCCATGCGTACTGAAAGTCCTGCAAGCATTGACGTTGCCGGGGCGCGTCCTGATAGTGGCCTTCGCCGTCGAAACTGAGCGGGTCCGGGCGTTGCATCCAACCGCCGACATCGTTCAGCAGCAGGGCCGAAGCGAAATGACCGGAGGCTTCCGGGAGCACCCGTCGAATTTCGATCAAGCTGGGCAGACGCTGCGCCAAATCGATCAGGCGATGGCCCTGCAGTATGGCGTTACGAATATCGCCGACCAGAATGCGGATCGCCGCGCCGCGCCCCGAGAGCGCGAGTTGCTTGACGGCGGCGACAAAATCTTCCTGATCGTAGAGCACCGGTTCCAGATCCGGCGAGGCCAGCCATAGTTGGTGGCGGGCGCTGCGGACGATGGCGAGCGCGGCGGCGCGGGCTTCGTGGCTGCGTTGAAACAGGATCGGTCCGGTGGGTGCAGCAGGCGCGGCCAGCGCTCGACGCATCAGCCGATGGGCAATGCCGGCATCGTCGTACTCCGGGCCTTCGGCCTGGAAGCCATAGCGCTGGTAGAAGCCGATGGCATGCACCTGCGCGCTCAGGCGGATCTGCGGATAGCCAAGATCTTCGGCGATCTCGATCAGGCGCTTGAGTACGGCGGCGCCAACACCGATGCCACGCGCCGATGCCAGCACCGCCATGCGGCCGATGCGTTGCTCCGGGGTCAGCCGCCCGGTGCCGATGGGCTGGCCCTGGTCGTCGATGGCGATGACGTGCCGCGATAGCGGGTCGCTGGCATCCCATTCTTCTGCGAGCGGGCAGTTCTGCTCGATCACAAACACCGGCTCGCGCACGGCGCGCAGCAGGGCAAAGTCTTGCTGATAATCGGCCTCACGCAGGCTGAAGTTGGGCTTCATGAAAGGCTTGTCCTTTATCGCGACAGGGCAAAGTGACCGGCGTTGACCAACGCGCAGAGCGCGTTGCGATCTTCGGCAGAAAGCGGCTGCCAATGTTCGTTCGCGATGCCTGCTGGCTCGATGATCGCGGCATAGAGCGCCTTGGAAATCCGATAGCGATCACCGGCCAGATACAGCAGGACCTGGGTTTTTCCGGGTCGGCTGGCGATCCGCGAAAACGGATGCCGGTGCAGCCGGGCGCCGACGTTGAGACGCCTGGTGATCGTTGCGGCGCTGAGGTCGTGTGCGCGCGCTGCCGGGGTTTGAGCGGCACGATAGCGGCTGATGAAACCGCCAAACCAATCGGCAATCTCGGCGTGCTTGAGCTTGCGTAAACGGTCGATCACCGGCGTGATCCGGGCCAGATCATCGGCCGCGATGGCGTGGCGGTCTTTGCGCAGGCGCAAGTCGGGGTCGCCGTAGCGGCAATCCTCGGGCAGGGAGATGGCGATCGATTCGACCAGGTCGAGTAGCAGCTCGCTCTCGGACGGTGCCCGCATGCCGAGCAATATCGTCATGCACGGGTTGCAGGCGACGCCGTGATGGGGCACGCCGGGTGGCAGATAGAGCACATCGCCCGGCGCCAGCAGCCAGTCGTGGCTGGGGTGAAAAAATTTCAGCAACTTGAGGGCAACGTTGTCGCGCGTGGCCAGCGGCGGATTGGCGCGGGCGTCGATCTGCCAGCGCCGCTGGCCCAGTGCCTGCAACAAAAACACATCGTATTGATCGACATGCGCACCGACCGAGCCCCCCGCTTCGGCGTAGGAAATCATGATGTCATCGAGTCGCCAGCTCGGTAGAAAATCGCAGAATTGATAGAGTTTGGCGACATCGGCATCCCACTTGTCGACGTCATGCACGAGCAGCGTCCAATCGGTTTTCGGCAGCCGCTTGAAGCGTGCTTCGGTGAATGGCCCGGATTCAAGTTTCCACTGGTCGGTGCGCGGCTTATGCAGCACCAGCCGCGACAGCGTGCAGGGTTCGCAGGCGAGTCCGGCCAGATCGTTGGGGGTGATCGGTGATTGAAAATGCTTGAACGCCTGACGGATCAGCAGCGGGCGTTTTTGCCAGTAATCGCGCAGAAACGCTTCCGCCGACATGCCCAAGGCGTGCCTGGCGGTGGCGCTGACTTCAATCGGCAAGGCTTTCATTGAGCCGGGCCGGTGGTGTCGGCGGTGCTGGGCGGCGCCGTCGGCAAGTCGGCGAGGGCTGCGGCCAGTCCGGTGTAGCTGGCCGGTGTGAGCGCCAGCAGGCTTTCCTTGGCGGCGGTCGGCAGTGCCAAACTTTGCACGAATGCTTGCAGTGCCTGCGCACTGCTGCCGCGACCGCGAGTCAGCGCTTTTAGTTGTTCGTAAGGGGTTGGCAGGCCGTAACGTCGCATCACCGTCTGGATGGCTTCGGCGAGGACTTCCCAATGCTGGTCGAGATCATCGCGCAGTTGCGCCTGGTTGACTTGGAGTTTGCCCAATCCGAGGATCAGTGCCTCCAGCCCGAGCAGGCTGTGGCCGAAGGCGACGCCGAGGTTGCGCAACACGGTGGAGTCGCTCAGGTCGCGCTGCCAGCGCGAGATCGGCAATTTGTTGCTGAAGTGATCGAACAGGGCGTTGGCGACACCGAAATTGCCCTCGGCGTTTTCAAAGTCGATCGGATTGACCTTGTGCGGCATGGTCGACGAGCCAACTTCGCCGTCCTTCAACGCCTGCCGAAAATAGCCCAGCGAGATATAGCCCCACAGGTCGCGGCATAGATCGATCAGCACGACGTTCAAGCGCCGATGGTTGTCGCTGATTTCGGCGATGCCGTCGTGCGGCTCGATTTGCGTGGTGTGGGCATTCCAGGCCAGGCCCAGCGACGCCACGAAGGCTTGCGCCAGGTGTGGCCAATCGACCTCCGGGTAGGCGATGACGTGGGCGTTGAAATTGCCCACCGCGCCGTTGATTTTGCCGATCGGTTGCTGCGCTTGCAGTTGCCACAACTGGCGCTCGATCCGCGCCAGCACATTGCGCAGCTCTTTGCCGAGTGTGGTTGGCGAGGCAGTCTGGCCGTGCGTGCGCGCCAGCATCGGCAGTTGCGCGTGGGCCTGGACCAGCGCCGACAATGCCGCGATCAGCCGGCCGATCACCGGCACCAGCACGCGGTCGCGGGCGTCGCGCAGCATCAGCGCATAGGCGAGGTTGTTGATGTCTTCGCTGGTGCAGGCAAAGTGGATGAACTCGACCCGCGCCGCCAGTTCGGCGTGCTGGCCGAGTTTTTCCTTGAGGAAATATTCGACCGCTTTGACATCGTGGTTGGTGCGCGCTTCGATCGCCTTGATGCGCTCGGCATCGGCAAGCGAAAACTCGGCGCAGAGCGTATCGAGAAACGTTTGTGCCGATGCGGAAAACGGTGGCACTTCGGGAATCTTTTCGGCCAGCGACAGGGCGCGCAACCAGGCCACTTCGACTTGCACGCGCCGCTGGATCAGACCGAATTCGCTGAAAATCGGCCGGAGTGGCGCCAACTTGGCAGCGTAGCGGCCGTCCAGTGGCGATAGTGCGGTCAGTGGATCGTGCATGCCAAGCTCCAAGGTGAACCGGCATAGTTTAACCGGCATAGTTTAACCGCCACCATGCGCGCTTAAGGCGTTGCGCAGAAATAACTTGCGCAGATTGCGCAGGACTTTCGTTCGCCTGCAAGGCGCAC
>PEUI01000237.1:2629-5105 GCA_002785585.1 Lysobacterales bacterium CG02_land_8_20_14_3_00_62_12 | reverse complement strand
AACCTGTGACAGAGTTCACAACATGGGCGGCGGCAGGCTGATGTCACCACTGATCGTGATCGCAAGCCTGACGGCGGCTCGGACTACAATGGCCGCCGCTCGGCCTGCGACCAGCGCCAGCGCTGGCCCGATCCGATCGCGCCGGATTGCAGCAGATCGGGATGCCGTCTTTCGAACAGCGCTTGACCGCGCAGTCGCCAGCGCCATTGGCGGCCGGGCCCGAAGCCCTCACTATTTTATTGATGGAATTGGCTACTTTGACTACACCTGAAATCTCGGCGCCCGCAGATCCGCTCGATCCAGATTGGTTGCAACGCGTGCGCACTGCGGTCGAAGTACTCGACCAGTTTGCGCGCAACGGCAGTTTGCTGGAGCAACTGCCGGTGGCGGATCGGCAACGCCTGCACGAATGTATCGGTCAGATCTACCTTCCCGATCCGCTCGCCCGTCGGCAACACCGCAAAGCAGCGCTACGCCAACAAAGCCGGGCGCGGATCCGGGCCGATGACGCGGTACTCCACCAAACCGGCATCCGTGCCCTGCGGCGGCGCCCGCTGTTCACCACGCCGAACTACTTTTTGCCGGAAGATTTCGTGCCCCAGCCAGCGGTCGGCGACGATTGCGAACACCGCGAGTCAATCGAGCCGCAGCATTGCTATGTGTGCAAGCAGAAGTACTCACTGATCGATCATTTTTACGACCAACTTTGTCCAACCTGCGCAGCGTTCAATTTCAGCAAGCGCACGGAACTGGCCGATCTGCGTGGTCGGGTGGCATTGCTGACCGGCGGCCGCGTGAAAATCGGCTATCAGGCGGGGCTGAAGCTGCTGCGGGCCGGCGCCCATTTGATCGTGACGACACGGTTTCCCTGCGACTCGGCCAAGCGTTACGCCGCCGCGCCGGACTTCGCCGACTGGGCCGATCGACTCGAAATTTTTGGTCTGGATCTGCGCCACACGCCGAGCGTGGAAGCGTTTTGCCAGCACTTGTCCAATAGCCACACGCGGCTCGATTACATCATCAACAATGCCTGTCAAACGGTGCGCCGCCCGCCGGCGTTCTACGCGCACATGATGAACGATGAAACCTCGGCATTGCAGGACGCGCCCGCCGCGGTGCGGCACTTGTTGGGCAGTTACGCCGGCCTGCGCAGTGCGCTGATCTTGCCCGATCAAAGCGCTGCGGCAATCGCCACGGCGGCGCCTTCGTCGGCGGCGCTGTCGCAACTGAAACTATTGCCGGAAGAATTGCTGGCGCAGGCGCATTTGTTTCCCGACGGCAGGCTCGATCAGGACTTGCAGCAGATCGACTTGCGCGGCCGCAACTCGTGGCGGTTGCAACTGGCCGAAGTCGCCGCGGTGGAGTTGCTCGAAGTGCAACTGGTCAACGCCATCGCGCCGTTCATCATCAACGCACGACTCAAAGGACTGATGTTGCGCACGTCGGAACGCGACAAGCACATCGTCAACGTGTCCGCCGTCGAAGGTCAGTTTTATCGTAACTTCAAGACCACCCGGCATCCGCATACCAATATGGCCAAAGCCGCACTCAACATGATGACGCGCACCGCCGCCACCGACTATCACAACGACGGCATCCACATGAACAGCGTCGATACCGGTTGGGTCACCGATGAAGATCCCGCCGAAATCGCTGCCCGCAAAACCATCGAAGAACGCTTCCACCCGCCGCTGGACATCATCGACGGCGCCGCCCGCATCGTCGATCCGATCATCCACGGCCGCAACACCGGCGAGCAGATCTGGGGACAGTTCCTGAAAGATTACCGGCCGACCGATTGGTGAATCGTGCGGGTCGGTTGCGCCAGCGTGCGTGCGGCGCCCAGGCATTACACTCGCCGCCCCCTGTCCTCGATTGCGGAGAACGTCATGTACCAACTGTATTTCGCCCCCGGTGCCGCCAGCATGTGCGTGCATCAAGCCTTGCTGGAAATTGGCGCCAAGCACGAATTGATCGCGCTGGACTTGCACAGTGGCGCGCAGAAAGCGCCCGCCTACCTCAAGCTGAATCCAAATGGCGTGGTACCCACCTTGCTGGTCGATGGCCAGCCGATGTACGAAGCCGCCGCGCTGTTGTTGTTTCTGGCTGACCAGCATCCCGAAGCCGCCCTGGCGCCGGCCATCAGCAGCGCCGCACGGCGACCCTATCTGCAATGGATGCTGCATCTGGCCAATACCCTGCAGCCGGCATTTCGACTCTGGTTTTATCCCGCCGAGATCGCCGGCGAAGCGCAGGCCGAGCTGGTCAAGGCCGAGGCCCAGCGCCGCATCGAAGCGGCGTTTGAGCGGATCGACGCGCACTTGGCCGCTACCGGCAAATGGATGTTGGGCGAGCACTTCAGTGTCCTCGACCTGTACGCCGTGATGCTGATGCGCTGGTCGCGCAACCAACCGCGCCCGGCCAGCGATTGGCCCAATTGCCGAGGTCTGATCGAGCGCGTCAAGGCGCGCCCGAG
>PEUI01000237.1:1320-2592 GCA_002785585.1 Lysobacterales bacterium CG02_land_8_20_14_3_00_62_12 | reverse complement strand
TGGGCGTGAGTAGCCCGCTGTAGCCCGGGTGCGGCGCCGCGCGCGCAACCGCGAAGCTGGTCATCCCGGGAGTGCCGGTAGCCAGGAGGCAACGCAGCCTGCGCCAGATGCCAGTGTGCGCGAAGCCGCTGCCATCAGGCCCACGGCTGTTGTAAGATTTGCGACTTTGCGGACGCCGGCTAGCACCGAAGCGGGCGCCGCGCTGACTTTGGAGTTCCCCATGTTGCTTTCGTCCCGGTTCCGGTTTTTGTTATCCCGCGCGTCGTTGGCGCTGATGCTTGGCGCGGTTGTGAGCAATGCCAGTGCCGAGGCCGAAGCCCCGGTCGCCACGCCTTCCGAAGCTGCGGTCGCCGCCGTTGCGCCCGCGCCCGCAATCGACACGCTGTTGAAGACTGCGCAGGCCGAAATGGCCACCAGCCAACCCGGAGACGCCGCTGCCGGTGCCAGCAAAGCTGCCGCCTGTGGCGCTTGTCATGGTCTGGATGGCAACTCGGTGAATCCGTTGTTTCCGAAGCTGGCCGGCCAACACGAGACGTTTATTGCGCAGCAACTCTTGCAGTTCAAGGTCGGCGCTCGGGTCAACCCGTTGATGGTGGCCTTCGTCGCCCCCTTGAGTGCCCAGGATATGCGCGACATTGGCGCCTACTTCGCCACCCAAAAAATCCAGCCTGGGCTCGCCGATGACAGCAAAATCAGCAGTCCGCTCAGCCCGTATCTGGACCAGCGCCTGGTCGATGTCGGCCAGAACCTGTTTCGCGGCGGGGTCAGCGCGCGCGCCGTGCCCGCCTGCATGAGTTGCCACGGCCCCACTGGTCGCGGCAATCCAGGGCCGAGCTATCCGTCGATCGCTGGCCAATTCGCCGCCTACGCCGCCACCCGCTTGAACTTTTATCGCTCCACCAAACCCGGCGACGCCGCGCTGACCAATGCCAATTTTGCGGTCATGGCGGCCATCGCTGAACGCCTGACCGATGAGGAAGTGCTGGCGGTTACCAGTTATCTGGAAGGCCTGCACGCCGCCGAACCAGCGGTCGCTAGCGCCACCGCGCCGTAGGGAACTTATCCGTAGCCCAGGTTTTCCAAGGGCACTCGTTTGCATTGCCAACCTTGATTGGAGATGGATCATGTTGAAGCGTTTAGTGTTTGTGCTGGGTGCTACCTTGCTGGCGTTTGCGGCGGCGGCGCAGCCGATGCTTTATCAGGAAGGCAAGCAATACTTCCGCATTGAGCCGACGCAACCCACCAACACGCCCGGCAAGGTAGAAGTCATCG
>PEUI01000237.1:0-1292 GCA_002785585.1 Lysobacterales bacterium CG02_land_8_20_14_3_00_62_12 | reverse complement strand
CCTTTGCCCGTGCTTACTACGCGGCCGAAGCCATGGGCGTGCTGGATAAAACCCACGGCGCCCTGTTCGATGCCGTGTTCGTTGAAAAACTGCCCTTGCAGACGGTGAATGATGTCGCCAAGTTCTTCGAGCGCTACGGCAAATCCGCCGACGAAGCGCTCAAGGCCATGAACAGTTTTGGGGTCCGCATGAAGATGGATCGGGCCAAGAAGCAAGTCCTCGCCTATCAAGTCGATGGCACGCCGACGGTCGTGGTCAACGGCAAATGGCGCGTTACCGGGGCTTCGGCCGGCAGCCATGAAGCGCTGTTCAAGGTGGTCGACCATCTGGTGCGGATGGAAGCGGCCACGCTGCCCAAGGCACCGGTGGCGCAAAAGCCCAAAGCAGCGGCTCAGAAGCCGTAACTGAGAAAACCACCGTCCACCGCGATCACCGCGCCGGTGATATAGGACGCTGCCGGTAAACACAAAAAGGCGACCGCAGCGGCCACTTCCTCGGGTTCGCCAATGCGGCCCATCGGGGTCGCTTGCAGCACCTCTTCCAGATACGCCGGGTCGGCCAATGCCGGCCCGGTACGCGCCGTGCGGATATACCAGGGCGCCACCGCATTGACCCGAATGCCATCGGCGGCCCATTCGCAGGCCAGATTGCGCGTGAGCTGGGTCAGTGCCGCCTTGCAGAGGCCGTAGGGCGCGCCGGTGCGTACGTGGGTCAACCCGGATACCGAGCCGACGTTCACGATCGCCGCCTGGCCGTGTGGCGCCAGCCGCGGATAGGCCAGGCGACAGAGCTCGAACGCCGCCAACACATTGGTTTCGAAAAGGCCGCGCACCTCATCCAGGCTGTAGGCAAGCAGCGGTTTGCGCACATTGGCACCGACGTTGTTGACCAGCACATCCAGGTCACCGCCGAGATCGTTGATCCAGTCGAAGATATCCAAACGCCCGTCATCGCGGGTGACATCGGCGGCAAAGGCGAGCACCCGTTGCAGCGGAAACCGCGCAGCGATTTCGGCGCGGCTGGCTTCCAGCACGTCGTCGTCGCGGGCGACCATCAACAGATCGGCGCCGCGTCCCGCCAGCTCGGCGGCGATCGCCCAGCCGATGCCCTTGCTCGCTCCGGTCACCAGTGCGGTTTTGCCATCGAGTCGCCAACGTGATTGCATGCGCTTTCCTTAGGCGTTGTAAATCATTAAAGGTGGCGGATTGCGAAGGATTTTACCCCGTCTGCAAGGCGCGCAAAGGGGCGCATAGTTCGACTATGAAACCCTTTGCGCAACGAAGCAGACGGGG
>PEUI01000251.1 GCA_002785585.1 Lysobacterales bacterium CG02_land_8_20_14_3_00_62_12 | reverse complement strand
GCGCGTTGGCCGGAGCGACCGGAAGTCGCCCTGGCCGCCGCCCAGTTCACCTACAACGTCGAGCGTGACTACGCCGCTGCGCTCGCCCAATTCAAGAAAATCGAATCGCAGTTGCCGAACAGCAGCGAAGTGCTGTTTGGCATTTCCGGGAGCCTGAAGCGGCTCAGCCGCAACGAGGAGTTTCTGCAGGTCGCGCAGCGCCTGGTCGAGGCCAATCCGGAGTCGCCGCTGGCCTACGGCGAGCTGCTGCTCGCGCTGCTTTACAACGAGCAGTACGACGAGGGCGTTGAGCTCAGCGAGTTGGCGCGGACAAGGTTTCCGGACGTTCAGACCCTTCGCAATACCGCGGCCTTGCTGAAGGTCCATCGCGACATCGATCTCGAGCCGATCCTGGAGATGCCGCTGGCGGCCAACGATCCCAATGCAGCATGGGTGTCGATGGCACGGTTCGCCAGCGGCGACAAGGCTGGCGCACTCGTTCTGCTGCGCTCCGCCCACGCCACGGTGCCAACCGAACGCGCGGTGGATGCTGCGCCGCTTTTTGCCCAGATGTACCTTCTGCTCGGCCAAGCCGAAGAAGCCGGTCGGATCGCCCGTTCAGCGTTCAAGGAAGCGCAGACCCGCATCGACGCGCCGACGCCGCCGTTTGGCATGACGCCCGCGCAGTGGTTCGCCCACGCGGCAACGATTGCCGCGCTGGCGGGGGAGCGCGAAACAGCGCTGAAGTGGCTGCGCCGATCAGAAGCCGCGCCCGCGCCGCTGGCGATTGAAGAGCGCGAAGACGCGGCCCGCGCCCGTTCGGACGCCCAGCTGGCGCTCGGTGATGCCGAGGCGGCGTTTCTCATTCGGCAGCCGTGGATCAATGATTCGCTTGCCGAGAGCGAGCGCTACATGCTGGCCGCAAAGCCCTTCTACGACGTGCTGTACGGCGACTCGCCGAGCTACCAGGCGTTCATGAAGAAGGCCGCCGAGGAAAACCGGTGAGTTTTTCGCCGAACTCAAGCGCCGCGCGGTGATCCGTCGATGAAGCGCCGCAGCGTTCGTGCTCCATGCTCGTCATTCCAGCGCAAGCTGGAATCCAGTTCTTCAGATGGCGCAAATCAGCGGTTGGACATCATCCAGAACTGGACCCCAGCCTTCGCTGGGGTGACGGCAGGTGGGTTGTGTCGCCGAGGTGTACTGCGCCACTTCCTCGCCGTGCCACAGCGCCTTTCCTTGGTCATTCCGCCACCACCGGCGCACGGCGCTCACGACAAGAGCGCGGCACTATCGAACTCACCATCAGCGGCGGTCTGGCCTATACTAGACAGACCAGACCAGACCAGACCAGACTAGGTCAATCTGAGGAGACGCCCAAATGAGCACAGTCAACATTCTTGAAGCCAAGACGCACCTGTCGCGTCTGGTGGAAGACATCGCCAGCGGCGCGCAGGCGGATATCCACTTAGGCGTCGCGCAGAAATAACTTACCCATCTTGCTGGTCCTTAGGCGTCGCGCAGAAATACGTGCGATGTACGAGGAGGCGTTGCGCTGGTTTGATGATGCCCTGAATGAAGATCCGGACTATGCGGCGGCTGAAGCCGGCAAATCGCGTGCGCTGCGCGGTGGGCTGCGTTTTGAGCCCCTTGAGCGGCGCCCCGCAGTGCTGACAGAGGCGATCGCGGCGGCGCGCCGGGCGATTCAGCTGGCGCCAGAGCTGGCCGACGGCTACGTCCAGCTTGGCCAGGCGCAGGAAGTCGCGGGCGATGAGCAGGCGGCGCTGACGCAGTTTCTCAAGGCTGCCGAAATAGCGCCGGATGATCCGGATACCCTGGGGGCGCTGGCTAGCCTGTACGCCGGACAGGGTCGGCTGCTGGACGCCATCCGCCTGGCGCGCCTCGCGCAAGTGCTCGAACCCAGTGACGCCAATCGTCTCAGCCAGCTGAGTGCCTACTACAAGCGAATCGGCTTGCTCGACCAGGCCATCATCGGTTTTGAACACGCCTGGGGCGAGATCACATCCCACCCGGGCCGTCGGGTGTGCATGGCAGGCGGCGCCGCGCTGCTCGCCGGCCAAGCGGCGCGAGCGCGTGCGGCAACAGAGCAAACGCTGGCCTTGGATCCGGGCAGCCCGATCGGCGCCGCCTGCGTCATCGGAATCTTCAATAGTCTGCGCGATGCTGCGTCGTCCATCATGCTCCTCGATCAACACGCTGAGTACTTTGAGACCAACAGTTCAGCGGACTTTGTATGGGCGCTGAGCCAGTCGGGTGACCAAGCCAGACTCGAGCGTCTGCTGGTCATCGCCGAGCGCCGGCTGACCGACGAGTTGCCGCGTGCCAGCGGCGCATCTCTGGCCTACTCCCTTGGACAGATAGCGATGTTGCGCGGCCAATCGGAGTCGGCGCTCGACCATCTGGAGCGCGGCGTGCAGCAGGGCTGGCGGCAATATCGCGTTCTTGCCGTGGAGCCGATCTGGGATCCGGTCAGAGACAACCCGCGCTTTATCGCCCTCGAAGAACAGGTCGATGCCGATCTGGCGCGCATGCGGGCCGAGCTGGCGGCAATGGACGCCGCGCTGTGAGCTTTCTCGCCGAACTCAATCGCTGCAACGCGATCCGCATGGCTGATCGATTGTTTAGACGCAAAGTCCGCAGGCATCCTGAGTCGCTCAGGCTCAAACCCACATTGGTGCTAATGTGGGTTTGAGTCTTCGTTGACCCGCTTGCCAAACCAACTTTGAGGAGCGCTTATGAGCCGCCTGACGATAGATCTTGACGTCCAACAGCACCAAAACTTGAAGGCAATGGCTGCGCTGCAGGGCAAGACCATCAAGCAATATGCGATCGAGCGGCTGTTTCCCGCAGCGGCTGGTGAAGAAAACGCTTGGCGGGATTTGCAAGCCCTGGTCGCGAAAAGAATCGGCGAAGGCCTGTCAGGCGCTGTTTCCACACAAAGTATCGACGAGATTGTCGATGAGGAATTGGGTGCGGACAGGCGTCCATGAGCTCCGCTTATGTGCTGAGCAAAGCGGCGGTAGCTGACTTGCGTCAAATCGTGCGCTACACCCGGCAACAATGGGGCCACGGTCAGGTCTTGAGCTACATGCACCAGTTGCAAACGAGTATTACACGGCTAGCGGCCAACCCCAGCGTTGGTAAAGACCTGTCTGATCTCTACCCGGGTTTGCGCGTGCTCCATTGCCAGCACCACTATGTTTTTTTGCTTGCCGCGTGAAGTCGCGCCCTTGTTGGTCATCGCGATTTTTCATGAGCGCATGGATTTAATGGCGCGCTTAGCGCATAGACTGCAATGAATTACAGGATCGCCCCAGGAGTTTTATCGCCGAACTCAAGCGCCGCAACGTCATCCACATGGCCGGGCTGTATTTGGTCGGTGCGTGGTTGATTCTGCAGGTCGCCGAAACCCTGTTGCCGATTTTCCACACGCCGGATTGGGTGTTGCAGGCGATGGTCGTACTGCTGGCGCTCGGTTTCGTTCCCGCGGTCGTGTTCTCGTGGTTGTTCGAGCTGACTCCCGAAGGCATCAAGCGCGATGCCGAGGTGACGCCGGATCAGTCGATTGCCTCGACGACCGGCCGACGCATGGATCGCTTGATCCTCGCTGGTGTGCTCGCCTTGATTGCGGTGATCGCTGCCGATCGCTACTGGCCGCGCCCACCTTCAGCCGACCGGGAGACAGCTCCGGTGCCTGCCGCGAATGGTTCTACAGCACACGCGCCCGCGCCTGCGGCAGCGGAAAAAAAGGCGGCACCCGTTGCGCCCGATCCGAATTCGATCGCCGTGCTGCCCTTCGTCAACATCAGTGCAGACAAGGAGAACGAATACTTCTCCGACGGCATTTCTGAAGAACTGCTCAACG
>PEUI01000068.1:96-3844 GCA_002785585.1 Lysobacterales bacterium CG02_land_8_20_14_3_00_62_12 | reverse complement strand
ACTATGTGACGCTTTGTGCAACGACGCAGGCGGGCGATAAGGACCAGCAAGATGGGCAAGTTATTTCTGCGCGACGCCTAAGCGTCTGGCGTTGCTTCCAGACTTCATCGTGATACCGGACGACTCGTCATTCGATAGAACCGAACTCGGTTCGTCTTTATCCTGCGGACCGCAGGTTCGCCTCCGGTTGCTCCCCACCCCGCCTCACGGCGACGCAGTGACCTTCGACTACGAGGCCGTGGCTGACCTCGACGGGGACTTCCACCCCGCTGATTGCACGCCCTCGCGGGCGCACGGCATCGCTGCGCTTAAGCCCAACCTGATGCACTCAAATTTGCGGTGCGGGAGCTTGCTCCCGCTTTGCTCCCGGCCACTGACCAGCAGCCATGATGCAAAGCGAAGCGACGGCAAGCCGCCGCAGTCCAAAGTAGACGTGGACCACACCGCCGCTACACTGCCGCCATGCTGAAAATCGATACCCATGCGCACGTCTTGCCGGAGAGCTGGCCCGACCTGGCGACCAAATACGGCGACCAGCGCTTCGCCGTGATTCATCAACACGAGGGCCACCATCGCATCTACAAGGACGGCAAGTTTTTTCGTGAAATCTGGCCCAAAACTTGGGATCCGCAATTGCGTATTGCCGAGTACGCCGCGTTCGGCGTGCAGGTGCAGGTGCTATCGACGGTGCCGGTACTGTTTTCCTATTGGGCCAAAGCACACCAGGCGTTGGAGCTGCACCAGCACCTGAACCAGCACCAGGCCGAGGTTTGCCGTCAATTTCCCAGAAACTATGCGGCACTGGGTACGGTGCCGTTGCAGTCGCCGCGACTGGCGATCCAGGAAATGGAACGCTGCGTCGATCAACTCGGCTTGCAGGGTGTGCAGATCGGCTCGCATGTCGGCGACTGGAATCTGGATGCGCCGGAGTTATTCGAGTTTTTTCAGGCCGCACAGGATCTGGATGCCGCCATCCTGATCCATCCCTGGGACATGATGGGCGGCGAGTCGATGCCCAAATATTGGCTGCCCTGGCTGGTTGGTATGCCTGCCGAACAATCGCGGGCAGCGTGTTCGCTGATTTTTGGTGGGGTGCTGGAACGGCTGCCGAAACTGCGGATCTGCCTGGCCCATGGCGGTGGCGCATTTCCGCTGACCATCGGCCGCATCGAGCACGGCTTTCACATGCGCCCCGATCTGGTCGCGGTGGATAATCCGCGCAACCCGCGCGAATACCTGTCGCGACTATTTTTTGATTCCTGCGTGCACGATCCGCAGGCGCTGCGCTATCTGATCGAAGTCGTCGGTGCGGATCGGGTCGTGCTCGGCACCGATTATCCGTTTCCGCTGGGCGAGCAAAAGCCCGGCAGTGGCATCGACGCGCTGGCACTCGATCAGCCGGTTCGGTGCAACCTGTTTCACCGCAATGCGCTGCGTTGGTTGGCGCTGCCGGCCACGCGTTTTGCCCTGGGCGACGGGTGATGCGGGGGCTGCTCGGCAAGGCGTGTTGGCGCGCACGGTGGGTAAGCCACCAGCACGGCTGGCGTTGGCTGGCGCTGGCGCTGCTATCGAGTACGCCAATGACGCTGCTTGCGGCGGCAACGCCAACGGAGGCCACGCCGCACGCGGTCACCGTGCAAATCGAAGGCATCGACGGCGAACCACTCGCGGCGGCGCGCACGGCGCTATCGTTGGTCAGCTACCAATCGCGCAAAAGCATCGGCGCGGCGCGCCTCGAACGACTGCTTGGCCTGGTGCCAAAGCAAATCGCCGACGCGCTGGAAGTATTCGGCTATTACCACGCCACTGCCCAAACCACGGTCACCCCACGCGCGGGGGATTCCACCCTGGTCCAGATTCAAGTAGATCGCGGCGCGCCGGTGCGGGTGGCGATGCTCGATCTCAAGATCGAAGGCGCGGCCGGCAAGAATCGCCGCATCCGCCGTTTGCTGGCGGAGTTTGCACCGGCGGTGGGCGCCGTGTTCGATCACCGCCACTACGAACAAAGCAAGGCCCGGATCGAGCGCGCTTTGTTGCGACGCGGCTATTTCGATCAGCAATTGATCGAGCCCCGGGTCGAGATCCGGCGCGAAACCAGTCTCGCCGAGGTGCGTTTGCATTGGCGCGCCGGCACCCGCTATTTGATGGGCACGGTGACATTTGAGGGTGGCCAGTTCAGCGACGCCTTTTTGCAACGCTACATTCCCTGGCAGGCCGGTGATCGCTACGACCAGCAACGCATCGAAGCCTTGCAACAGGCGCTGGCCGCCGCCAATTATTTTTCGATGATCGAAGTGATCCCCGATTTGCCGCACAGTCACGACCTACAGGTACCGATTCGCGTGCGGTTGACGCCCGCCAAACGCACGGCCTACAACATCGGCCTGAGCTACGAAACCGACATCGGCTTCGGCGTCCGCACTGGTGTCGAACGGCGTTGGCTCAATCGCCACGGTCAGGTGTTGGCAGCAGAACTCAGCATGGCGGAAAAATTGACCGACAGCAGTGTCGATTATCGCATTCCCAGGCGTAGTGGCGCGGAGGATTTTTATCTCGCTGGCGTGCGCTATCGCGACGAAAACACCAGCGTCGTCGATGCCCGCTCCACGTTGTTCAGCGCCGGTACCACCATCGGTCGCGACCAGTGGAACGGCGCCTTGTCGGTGAACGCTTTGACCGGCAGTTTCCTGGTCGGCAGCCGCGCCAGTTTCGACCCGCGCCGCAATTCGCACATGCTTTATCCGGAACTCAATGTCGCACGCTTTTATGGCAGCAATCGGGTTCGTCCAGAGGCTGGCGCGTCGCTGCGCGTCACCCTGCGTGCCGCCAGCAGCAATCTGCAATCGTCGGTGGATTTGCTGCAAATCCGCACCGAGGCGCGCGGCATCGCAGCGCTGAGTCCGGCTAACCGAATCCTGTTGCGCGCCGAACTCGGCGCCACCGAGACCAATCGCTTTTCGTTACTGCCCCCGGAACTGCGGTTCTTTGCCGGTGGTGATCGCAGCGTGCGCGGCTACGCTTATCAAAGCCTGGGTGATCGCGATGCCGAGGGCACCGCCATCGGCGGCCGCTTTTTGACCACGTTCTCCAGCGAACTTGAGCACACTTTTCTGCCCGGCTGGAGTGCCGCAGTATTTTTCGATGGCGGCGATGTGTTTTCGCATGGCCTGCCGCAGTTTCGGTTCGGCACTGGCGTCGGCCTGCGCTGGGCGTCACCGGTAGGACCGATCCGCGTCGATATCGGCCATGGGCTGAATCATCCGGACAGCAATTTCGAGCTGCATATTTCGGCGGGGCCAGACCTGTGAAGACTCGGTACTTATGGTGCTTCAGTGCGTTGCTGCTGCTCGCCGTCGGCACCGCCCTGCTGGGTTGGCTGGGGTGGACCGAATCCGGTCTGCGCTTTACCGTCGCCCGCGTCGAAGCGCACTGGCCGGAGCTGAAACTCGATCACCCCAGTGGCAGCCTGCACCGCGGTTGGCGGTTGCAAAGCCTGGTCTACGACGGCAACGACGCGCGGGTTCAGGCGCAGCAGGTACGTGGTCGGCTGGCGTTCTGGCCGCTGCTGTTGGGCCATTTCCAACTCAGCCACCTGGACGCCAGCGACCTGCGGCTGGCACGCGGCCGTGGCCACCCAGCCGCAGCCGTCACCGCGCCGGGACCGCTGCCGAATGTGCAAATTACGGCCCTACGCATTCACCGCCTGCACCTGGCGCAGTTGCCGCCAACCTGGCAGCACTGGCAGAGC
>PEUI01000068.1:0-69 GCA_002785585.1 Lysobacterales bacterium CG02_land_8_20_14_3_00_62_12 | reverse complement strand
TCCCGCCTCCAATGGCGCGATCTGAAGCTGATTGGCGAGCAACAACAGTGGATCGGTGAACTGAAGCTC